>NZ_CALNWV010000021.1:0-37818 GCF_940793045.1 Neisseria sp. Marseille-Q2251 | reverse complement strand
ACACCAACGGACTCATCCGGCAATATTTCCCCAAGCAAACCGATTTCCGCAACATCAGTGATCGGGAGATACGCAGGGTTCAAGATGAGTTGAACCACCGGCCAAGAAAAACACTTGGCTACGAAACACCAAGTGTTTTATTCTTGAATCTGTTCAAACCGCTGATACACTAGTGTTGCACTTGAAATCCGAATCCAAGGTCGTCTGAAAACTTTCAGACTACCTTTTGCCTGTCAATATCTAGGCAACGAGCAGGCTTCAGAAACAACAATTTTGCATTGCGGAACACCCGCAGCCTGACATTTCTTCAAGGCTTCCGCTTCAGCACGACCAGGTTTTGTCGTACCAGAGAAAACCCTCGATTGTTTACCTTCTTTCCCTTGGGCAGCAGCGATACAACCGTTTCTAACCCAAGCGATTACTTTACAAGGGGCATTACTGCCACCTCGTTCACAAGTTCTGATAGCTTCTTTTTCTGCGGCAGCACGGGAATCCATATCAAGTGCACCGCCTGAAATACCCGTTTTGAGATTGACTGCTAAAGCCAAATATTTTGAGGGGACGTTGATGTTGATAACTTTAGTATTGTTTTGGACGTTGGAGGATTGGGGCGGAGCCATATTATATTGAACCAATTCCCCGTTATTCCCCTGAAAGCGGCAAATACCGCTGACGGGGTCAAATTGTCCGGGGCAGCCGTTGGCATAGACATTAAAACTCGCCAGTCCCAAAAAGATAAAAAGCAGTTTTTTCATTGGTTTTTCCTTGGTTTAAAGATACAAAAAAAGCTGTCCGAACATCTTGCATGATGGTTTCAGACAGCTTTTTTCAGCGTTTTAGCCCACTTTATCCCCGGGCTGCGCGCCTGCATCGACATCTAAGAGCTTCAGTTTCCCGTCGGCGGTGGCGGCGGAGAGGATCATGCCTTCGGATACGCCGAATTTTGCCATTTTGCGCGGGGCGAAGTTGGCGACGGCGATGACCATGCGGCCGTTCAATTCGGCGGGGTTGGGATAAGACGCGGCGATGCCGGAGAAGATGATGCGTTTTTCAAAACCGAAATCGAGGTCGAATTTTAAGAGTTTGGTGCTGCCTTCGACGGCTTCGCAGTTCAATACTTTGGCGACACGCATGTCGATTTTCATGAAGTCGTCGAAGCTCGCCTGTTCGGCGACTTTTTCGTATTTGCTCTCTTCGGCGGCAGGCGCGGGGGTCGTCTGAATGCTTTGTTTGTTAGCTTCGATTAAATCGTCCACTTGTTTTTGCTCCACTCGTTGCATTAAATGTTCGTATTTGTTGATGGTGTGTTCGCCCAAGGTTTCGCGCGTGTTCGCCCAGGTAATCGCGTCCAGATTGAGGAAACGCGCGGCGTTGGCGGCGGTTTGCGGCAATACGGGGGCGAGGTAGGCGGTCAGCATGGTAAAGGCGTTGATGAGTTCGCTGCATACTTCGTGCAGGCGTTCGTCTTGACCTTCTTGTTTGGCGAGTTCCCACGGTTTGTTGGCATCGACGTATTCGTTTACGGCATCCGCCAATGCCATGATGTCGCGCAGGGCGCGGGCGTATTCGCGGTTTTCGTATTGCTCGGCGATGGTGTCGCTTTCGGCGGCGAGTTTTGCCAGCAATGCGCTGCCTGAAACGTCTTTCAGACGACCTTCAAAGCGTTTGGCGATGAAACCTGACGCGCGGGCGGCGATGTTGACGTATTTGCCGACGAGGTCGCTGTTGACGCGCGAGATAAAGTCTTGCAGGTTCAAATCGATGTCTTCGATTTTGCTGTTGAGTTTGGCGGCGATGTAGTAGCGCATCCACTCGGGGTTCAAGCCTTGTTCCAGATAGGATTTGGCGGTGATGAAGGTGCCGCGCGATTTGGACATTTTTTGTCCGTCCACGGTCAAAAAGCCGTGTGCGTACACGCCGGTCGGGGCGCGGTGGCCGGAGAAATGCAGCATGGCGGGCCAGAACAGGGCGTGGAAATAGAGGATGTCTTTGCCGATGAAGTGGTACATCTCGGTTTGGCTGTCGGCTTTGAAGTATTCGTCGAAATCGACACCGATGCGGTCGCACAGGTTTTTAAACGACGCCATGTAGCCGACGGGCGCGTCCAGCCAGACGTAGAAGTATTTGCCCGGCGCGTCGGGGATTTCAAAACCGAAATACGGCGCGTCGCGGGAAATGTCCCAGTCGGACAGGGTGGTTTCTTCGCTTTCGCCCAGCCATTCTTTCATTTTGTTGAGGGCTTCGGCTTGCAGATGGGGCTTGCCGTCGTGCGGGTTGTTGCCGGAAGTCCATGCTTTGAGGAAGTCGGCGCATTCGCCCAGTTTGAAGAAGAAGTGTTCGGATTCGCGCAATTCGGGTTTGGCACCAGAAACGGCGGAATACGGGTTGATCAGTTCGGTCGGGGAATAGGTCGTGCCGCAGACTTCGCAGTTGTCGCCGTATTGGTCTTGGGCGTGGCATTTGGGGCATTCGCCTTTGACGAAGCGGTCGGGCAGGAACATTTGTTTTTCGGGGTCGAAAAGCTGCTCGATGACGCGGCTTTCGATTTTGCCGTTGGCTTTCAGCGCGCGGTAAATGTCTTGGGAAAACTGTTTGTTTTCAAGGGAATGGGTGCTGTAATAATTGTCGTAGCCGATGAAAAAGCCGGTGAAGTCGGCGAGGTGCTCTTCGCGCACTTTGGCAATCATGTCTTCGGGCGCGATGCCTTGTTTTTGCGCGGCAAGCATCACGGGCGTGCCGTGGGTGTCGTCGGCGCAGCAGTAGTGGCACTCGTGGCCGCGCAGTTTTTGAAAGCGCACCCAAACGTCGGTTTGGATGTGTTCGACCATGTGGCCGAGGTGGATGCTGCCGTTGGCATAGGGCAGCGCGGAGGTAACGAGGATTTTGCGTGTCATGGTTTATGCTTTGGAAAACAATGGATAAAGATGGGGAATTATACCGTAAATCGTGCGGGCGAGACGGGGGAAAGGTCGTCTGAAAAAGCAGCGGGAATAGGTTTGATGAAACGGGTTATCGAAGGTAAAAGGTCGTCTGAAAACCAAAAATCAGTTTTCAGACGACCTTTTCGATAATCGGGACATACAGGCCGGACGATAAGCCGGGTTCTGTCTCGGACAGTCATTCCTCTAGGCACACCATTACTGATGCACTCCAGCAACCTACCCGAACGCTCGGCGAGCAGCGTCAAAGCGTTCTGTTTGGTCTTGCTCCGGATGGGGTTTAGCCTGCTGCGCCTTGTTACCAAGTGCACGGTGCGCTCTTACCGCACCTTTTCACCCTTACCCGTGCCGCCCGAAGGCGGCCGTCGGCGGTATTGCTTTCTGTTCCACTTTCCGTCGCGTTTCCGCGCCCGGCCGTTAGCCGGCATCCTGCTCTGCGGAGCCCGGACTTTCCTCCCCGTATGCCTTACGCGATACGCGGCGACTGTCTGTCCGACCTGTATGAAGTGCGGATTATAACACAAGCAAATTACAACCGTTTGACCACCAAAAAAACCGCCTATCAAAAAATTTGCCGATTTCGCAACATAAAAATTCAAATAAAATAAACTATTTATAAACAAAAAGTACCGTTCGTCAAATAAATAAATGACATGTTATAAAAAAGCCCATAAAATGAATATCACATAACTATTTTAAATATAAAAGTACATTACGATGAAAAACTATCCACATATCCTGTCTTACCTTGCCCTATCGTTACTTGCCGCCTGCGGAGGCGGTGGAGGCGGCGGTTCGCCGTCAACGACCTCAAGCGATACCAATCAACCCAAAATAGAATGCAACGCCGAATGCCTAGCGGGACGTAAAGCCGCTGAGGAGTCTAAGGCTGAAACAGAGCGTAAAGCTGCCGAAGAAGCCGAGAAAGCCAAAGTCGAAGCTGAACGTAACGCTGCTGAAGAAGCCGAGAAAGCTAAGGCCGAAGCTGAACGTAAAGAGGCTGAGAAGGCCAAAGCCGAAGCGGAACGCAAAGCCGCTGAAGAGGCTGAGAAAGCTAAAGTTGAAGCGGAACGCAAAGCTGCTGAAGAGGCTGAGAAGGCTAAAGCTGAAGAAGAACGCAAAGCTGCTGAAGAGGCTGAAAAAGCTAAGGCCGAAGCTGAACGCAAAGCTGCTGAAGAGGCTGCAAAAGCTAAAGCCGAAGCAGAACGTAAAAAAGCTAAAGCCGAAGCAGAACGTAAAGTTGCGGAAGAAGCTGCCAAAGCTAAGGCCGAAGTAGAACGCAAAGCTGCCGAAGAAGCTGAAAAAGCTAAAGCCGAAGCAGAACGTAAAGTTGCGGAAGAAGCTGCCAAAGCTAAGGCCGAAGCAGAACGCAAAGCTGCTGAAGAGGCTGAAAAAGCTAAGGCCGAAGCAGAACGCAAAGCTGCTGAAGAGGCTGCAAAAGCTAAGGCTGAAGCTGAACGTAAGGCTGCTGAAGAAGCCGAGAAAGCTAAGGCCGAAGCAGAACGCAAAGCTGCTGAAGAGGCTGCAAAAGCTAAGGCTGAAGCTGAACGTAAAGCGGCTGAAGAGGCTGCAAAAGCCAAGGCTGAAGCTGAACGTAAGGCTGCTGAAGAAGCCGAGAAAGCTAAGGCCGAAGTTGAACGCAAAGCCGCTGAAGAAGCCGAAAAAGCTAAGGCTGAAGCTGAACGTAAGGCCGCTGAAGAGGCTGAAAAAGCTAAGGCTGAGGCAGAACGTAAGGCTACTGAAGAAGCCAAAAAAGCTAAAGCGGAAGCCGAACGTAAGGCTGCTGAAGAAGCCGAGAAAGCTAGAGTGGAAGCAGAACGCAAAGCCGCCAAAGCTGCTGTAACCCAACAAATTGACGGCTATTACAGCAAAATTTCCCAATCAGGAATGACGGGTGACGATATTTCCCATACCGGCGACATTAATGTTCTTGAATTGGATGGACAAAAAATCCCGCTGTTGCCCGAAACTGAGCCTCAAAGGGCTGAAGTATTCGGTAATGTGAACGAAAAATCTGTCCTGGTTGCCGCCACTCATCTGAAATACGGCCGCTACGGGTTTTATGGCTTGAAAAATGGAGATACTGACATCCATACATCGTATATGTTCTACCAAGGCGTTATTACTCCGGAAGCAGCGATGCCTCAAGAGGGTCAGGCTTTTTACCGCGGTTATGCGCTTTACAGCGATGTCGGACAAGCCAATACGTTCGGCAACTCCATCTTTATGGTGGACTTCGGCCGCAAATCCCTCTCCGGTGCGGTTTACTCCGAAAACGGTGAATTTGATGAAGTGAATCTGGAAGGTCAAATCGTCGGCAACCGCTTCTTCCATGTGGATGAGAAAGAACAAAAAATCATGTCGGGTATGTTCCTCGGCCCCCAAGCAGAAGAGCTTACCGGCCGATTCGATCATCTTCTGGAATCTAAAAACGGTACGTTTGGTGCCGCCGCTCTGAAAGAATGATTTTTACCGTATCATCAGCTCAAAAGGTCGTCTGAAAACTTGGAAATCAGGTTTTCAGACGACCTTTTTCCGTTCCCGTCCAAGAAGCAGCCCATAAAATGCTACAATACCGCTTTGATTTTTTGCCCGCATCATCATGAAAAAAGCCCCCAAATCCTTTGAAGAAGCCCTCGCCCGCCTCGAAACCCTGACCCAGTCCATGCAAAGCAGCGAAATGCCGCTGGAAGACGCTCTGGCAGCCTATCAGGAAGGCAACGAGCTGGTCAGATACTGCCAAACCAAGCTGGCGGAAGTCGAACAAAAACTGCAAGTATTGGACGCGGGCGAACTGAAGGAGCTGAACCTTGAACCCGGCGAATGAATTGAAAGCATGGCAGCAAAAAGCCCAAGCGCAGACCGAATTGCTGCTGGAGCGTTTCCTGCCGTCTGAAAACCAAGTGCCGCACACGCTGCACGAAGCCATGCGTTACGTTACCCTCGGCGGCGGCAAACGGCTGCGCCCGCTCTTGGTACTCGCCGCGTCCGAATTGGGCGATGCCGACCAAAACGCCGTCGAACAAGCCATGGCGGCGATTGAAATGGTGCACGTCTATTCCTTGGTTCACGACGATATGCCCGCCATGGACAACGACAGCCTGCGGCGCGGCAAACCGACCTGCCATGTGAAATACGACGAAGTCACCGCCCTCTTGGTCGGCGACGCGCTGCAAACCCAAGCCTTCGACGTATTGAGCCGTCCGACCGGACTGCCTGCCGAACGCCAAATCGCCATGTTGTCCATACTCGCCAAAGCATCCGGCAGCCTCGGCATGGCGGGCGGACAAGCCATCGACCTTACCAACGTCGGCAAAGCCATGAATCAGGCACAGTTGGAACAGATGCACAGCCTCAAAACCGGCGCCCTCATCCGTGCCGCCGTCGTCCTAGGCGCGCTTGCCTGCCCCGATTTGGATTCAGACGACGTCCAAACCTTGGACGACTACGCCGCCAAACTCGGCTTGGCGTTCCAAGTTATCGACGACGTGTTGGACTGCGAAGCCGACACCGCCACCTTGGGCAAAACCGCCGGCAAAGACAGCGACAACGACAAACCCACCTACGTCAAACTGATGGGTCTGCCAGCCGCCCGCGCCTACGCCGAAACCCTGACCGCCGAAGCCGCCGCCCTGCTCGAACCCTTCGGCGCAAAAGCCCTGCATTTGCGGCTCTTGGCGGAATTTGTTACTGCGCGGAAAAATTAAACGTCTGAAATCATTTTTCTTTTTATACCGCTGAGACATCAAAGGTCGTCTGAAAAATCAGTTCCAAGATTTTTCAGACGACCTTTTTGTATAGGGACGGCGTTCAATGAATCATGCTTTTATAGTGGATTAACTGAGATTAAAATGTGGATAAGTTGTGCGCAAGCAGTAGATTTTACAGGGCGTTTTCCCCACCCTTCTGCACCCGCAAGCATCCGTTTTTAAAACCGAAGTTTGTCGCTGAGATTCCCATAACAAGCGTGCCTCAAATTGAAAGATTCAAATAAAAAGGTCGTCTGAAAACCCAAAATTCATGGTTTTCAGACGACCTTTTTGCTGGTTCAAACAAATCAAATATCGTAAGTAGTCGATGCGGTATCGCCGCCTTTGCCTGTCCAATTGGTGTGGAAGAACTCACCGCGCGGTTTGTCGGTGCGCTCGTAGGTGTGCGCACCGAAGTAGTCGCGTTGGGCTTGCAGCAGGTTGGCGGGCAGGCGTTCGGTGGTGTAGCCGTCGAGGAAGGTAATCGCGGAAGCCATGCAGGGCATGGGGATGCCGCATTCGATGGCTTTGGCGACCACTTTGCGCCATGCGGGCAGGCAGTTTTCCAATACGCCTTTGAAATAGGGGTCGGAACCCAAGAACACTAAATCGGGATTGGCTTCGTATGCGTCGCGGATGTTGCCCAAGAACGCGCTGCGAATGATGCAGCCTTCGCGCCACAGAAGGGCGGTGTTGCCGTAATTCAATGCCCAATCGTTGTTTTCGCTGGCTTCGCGGATGAGCATGAAGCCTTGTGCGTAGGAGATGATTTTGGATGCCAACAGGGCTTGGCGCAGGGCTTCGACCCATGTGGCTTTGTCGCCTTCGACGGGGCTGATGGTTTTGCCGAACAAGCGGCCGGTTTGAACGCGTTGGTCTTTGAGCGCGGACACGCAGCGGGCGAACACGGCTTCGGAAATCAGCGTCAGCGGGATGCCCAAGTCGAGGGCATTGATGCCGGTCCATTTGCCTGTGCCTTTTTGTCCGGCGGTATCGAGGATTTTTTCGACCAAAGGTTCGCCGTTTTCGTCTTTGTAGCCCAAAATTGCGGCGGTGATTTCAATCAGGTAGGAATCCAGCTCGGTTTGGTTCCATTCGCTGAAAATGCGGTGCATTTCGTCGTAGCTCAGACCCAAGCCGTCTTTCATGAATTGGTAGGCTTCGCAAATCAACTGCATATCGCCGTATTCGATGCCGTTGTGCACCATTTTGACGAAATGGCCTGCGCCGTCGCGGCCGACCCAGTCGCAGCAGGGTTCGCCTTGCGGGGTTTTGGCGGCAATGGCTTGGAAGATGGGTTTGACGGCAGGCCATGCGGCTTCGTCGCCGCCGGGCATGATGGACGGACCGTGACGCGCGCCTTCTTCGCCGCCGGACACGCCCGCGCCGATAAAGCGGATGCCTTTTGCCGCCAGCTCGTGGGTGCGGCGGGTGGAATCGGGATAGTTGGCGTTGCCGCCGTCAATAATAATGTCGCCTTGCTCCAAAAGCGGGACAAGTTGCTCAATAAAGTCGTCAACGACAGAACCTGCACGCACCATCATCATAATTTTGCGCGGTTTTTCCAGTTTATCCACTAAATCTTGCAATGAATAGGCACCGATAATGTTGGTGCCTTTGGCTGCGCCGTTGAGAAAATCGTCTACTTTAGCAGTGGTCCGGTTGTACGCCACGACTTTGAAACCGCGATCGTTCATATTCAAAATCAAGTTTTGACCCATAACGGCCAAGCCGATGATGCCGATATCGCCTTTCATTGATGGAAGCTCCATTATTAATTTAATTTATCAGCCGTAACTCTATCTGATTTACAGAGGTTTAACAATCCTTAACTATCTAATTTTTTGAAAAGATGCCTTTACGTTGCAGGCGTTGGCTGCGTGTTGGGAAAACAAACTATAAATAAGATTTTAAATAATAAATAGATGATTATATTGAGTAGTGCATTTGCTTGTGTATAACTTTGATTCCTTCTTCAGTTCAATGAGTTGAATGTAGATTTTGGATGCGGATAAACCGCTGTTTGCCTTGTTGGCAGATGTGGATAATTTTGAAATCCGGTTTGGTTTTGTGTATAACTTTCCGGCTATACACACAGCCTGCCGGTTTTATACCGATCTCAAACGGAACTGTATGACGAGATAAAGAGTCCAATTGTTTTTCATGTTTCAGACGACCTTTTGCGTGTTTTAGCCCTGTAAAGGTCGTCTGAAAAATATCTCATTAAAAGGGAGCAGATATGAAATTTTCCTTTGGCTTAAACCTGTTGGCAGTTTTGGTTTTGGCGGCGTGCGCGCACCAGCCGATGCAGAAACCTGATGCCGCGCCTGTGCCGACGGCTGTGGATAACCATGCGCCGGAACAAGGGACGGGGCTGACCGAGCAGAAACTGATCCGCGCCAAGCATTACATGGCGGCGTCTGCCAATCCGTTGGCGACCGAGGCGGGATACGAGATTTTGAAACGCGGCGGCAGTGCGATAGATGCGATGATCGCCATTCAGACGACCTTGGGTCTGACCGAGCCGCAGTCTTCAGGTTTGGGCGGCGGCGCGTTTTTGGTGTATTGGGACAATAAGGCGAAAAAACTGACGACGTTTGATGCTCGTGAAACGGCGCCGAAAGCGGCAACGCCGGAGCTTTTTTTGGATGAGAACGGCAAACCGATGGGCTTTATGAACGCAGTGGTCGGCGGTCGTTCGGTCGGCGTGCCGGGGATTCCGAAGCTGCTGGAAGATGTTCACAAACGTTACGGCAAATTGCCGTGGGCAAGCCTGTTTGACAAACCGATTGCTTTGGCGGAACAAGGCTTTACGGTTTCACCGCGCATGGCGAAATCCATCGAGCAGAATCTGGAGCCGTTGCAACGTTATCCGCAAACCGCCGCCTATTTCCTGCCTGAGGGTAAGCCTTTGGCAGCGGGAACGGTGTTGAAAAACCCTGAATTTGCCCGCTCCGTGCGCCTGTTGGCGGAAAAAGGCAGCGCGCCGTTTTATCAGGGCGCGCAGGCACAGAATATTGTCCGTGCCGTTACCGGTGCTGTGGATAACCCCGGCAAAATCAGTTTGTCAGATTTGAAAAACTACCGCGTTATCGAGCGTCAACCGGTTTGCGCGCCTTATCGCGAATACGAAGTCTGCGGCATGGGCGCGCCAAGTTCGGGGGCGATTGCTTTGGGCGAGATTTTGGGCGTCTTGCAAAATCAGGATATGAAGGCGTTGGGATCGGAAAATATCCACAGTTGGCGCTGGATAGGCGATGCGTCGCGAATTGCGTTTGCCGACCGAGATCATTACATTGGCGATCCCGCGTTTGTCAACGTCCCGACCCGTGCCTTGATTTCTCAGGCTTACCTGAAACCGCGTGCCGAAGAAATCCGTCAATCCGACAAGGCGCTGGAAAACATTCAGGCGGGCAAGTTTGGCAAGAAATACGCGCAGGGCATGGCGGTAGAGCTGCCGTCCACCAGCCATTTGGTGGTTGTGGATAAAGACGGCAACGTCGTGTCGATGACGACTTCGATTGAAAACGCGTTCGGCTCGGGGCTGATGGCAAACGGCTATCTGCTCAACAATGAATTGACCGATTTCGCTTTCAACCCTGTCGGCACGGATGGTAAAACCGTTGCCAACAGCGTGGCGGGCGGCAAACGGCCGCGTTCTTCAATGGCGCCGACCATCGTGATGAAAGACGGCAAGCCTTATCTGGCGGTCGGTTCGCCTGGTGGCAGCCGCATCATCGGTTTCGTCGCCAAAACGCTGGTGGCGCATATCGATTGGGGCATGGACATTCAGGCGGCAATTTCCCTGCCGAATATGCTCAATCGCGGCAGCCAGTATGAAATCGAGGAAAAAACCGCAGCGGCGGACAAAGCGCCAACTCTGGAAAAACTGGGCTACAAAGTCCAAATCCGCGATTTGAATTCCGGCGTACAAGGCATTGTGATCGGCAAAGACGGTTTGCTCGGCGGTGCCGACCCGCGCCGCGAAGGCAAAGTGATGGGCGATTGATCACCGATCGGCTTGTGGATAAAAGGTCGTCTGAAATCCGAATTTGGGTTTTCAGACGACCTTTTTTACCGCTGGAGAAAAGCTATGGATAAAATGTGTATAAAATTTGAGAAAAAATATAATCTTTCTATTTTTCAGAAGGATAGATTAGATAGTCATGTGGATAATCATATCTGAAATATTGGCGGAAGATGGTTTTGTTTTATTGAGAGGTCGTCTGAAAACTTAAAATCAAGATTTCAGACGACCTTTATTCAATAAAAAGGCTGTGGACGAACAATCATCCACAGCCTTTTTATACGCCGACTTATCTCAAGCCGCCGGCAGCTCGTGGAAGGCGGACGGCAAATCTTCGTCATCGGCGAATTCCACCCATTCGTAAGCGGTTTCGTCCGCTAAAACTGCGCGCAATAAAGCGTTGTTAATTGCGTGGCCGGATTTGTAGCCTTCGAATGCGCCGATAATCGGGTGTCCGACGATATATAAATCGCCGATGGCATCGAGGATTTTGTGGCGGACGAACTCGTCGGGATAACGCAAACCTTCCGGATTCAAAACGTCCATGTCGTCAATCACGATGGCGTTGTTCAAATTGCCGCCCAGCCCGAGATTGTGGGCGCGCATCATTTCCACTTCGTGCATAAAGCCGAAGGTGCGCGCGCGCGCGATTTCATCGATGTAGGATTTGCCCGCGAAATCGATTTCAAAAGTGGGCGAGCTGCGGTTGAAAACCGGATGGTCGAATTCGATGGTCAGCGTCACTTTAAAGCCGTCATACGGCGTAAAGCGCACCCATTTGCCTGCTTCCTTGACTTCGACAGGTTTGAGGATTTTCAAAAACCGCTTTTGCGCCTTTTGATCGACAACGCCCGCATCTTGCAAAAGATAAATAAACGGCAGGCTGGAGCCGTCCATAATCGGGATTTCGGGCGCGTTCAACTCAATCAGCGCATTGTCGATGCCGTAGGCGGACAGTGCGGACATGATGTGTTCAATCGTGCCGACGCGCACGCCTTTGTCAGTAACGATGGTGGACGACAGGCGCGTATCGTTGATGAGGTAGGGCGTAAGTTTGATGGTTTCGCCCATTTCGCCGTCCAAATCCGTACGGCGAAAAGAAATCCCGCTGTTTTCAGGCGCAGGATGCAGGGTCAGCGCGACCCGTTCGCCCGAATGCAATCCGACGCCGGTTACGCTGATGGATTTTGCCAAAGTTCGTTGCAGCATAAACCGCCTCCTTATTTAATAATTAGTTTGATTTTTGGATAATACGATAAAAAGGAAAAAATAATCCATTATTTTTAATAGTATTTGCTAATGTAGGCGTTTCAGAACCATAGATTTTTCAGACGACCTTTTGTACCGGTAAGATTATCGACAATATGCCGTGTAATCCGAGTGGAAAAATCCGATTTTATCCACAGAAAAATTCAAACGATTACAGATTATCCGACTTTGTTCTCACAAAAAACAGAACTTGAACGCAGCCTTTAAATGAATCCAACAAATTGATTATACAACCAGTAATAAGGTTATCCACAAAACGGGAAGGTACTCATCACCATCATCATTTTTTTAAATAATTACATATTAATTTTAAAAACAACCAAAATTTATCCCCAAATATGGGGACAAACCGTATCAATCTACATTTTCAGACGACCTATTTCACGGTTTTTTTATTTAAATCAAACATTTTAAAAGTAGCATCGTGTAATTCTAGGTAGTAGTTTTATTTCAGGCTACAATAGCCCTTATTGAAATTTATCCCTTTCCCTACTGACAGGAGTATCAAAATGAGCATCAAAGTAGCGATTAACGGTTTCGGCCGCATCGGCCGTCTGGCATTGCGTCAAATTGAAAAAGCCAAAGGCATCGAAGTCGTCGCCGTCAACGACCTGACCCCTGCCGATATGCTGCTGCACCTTTTCAAATACGACAGCACCCAAGGCCGATTCCAAGGTACTGCCGAATTGAAAGACGATGCCATCGTAGTGAATGGCAAAGAAATCAAAGTCTTCGCCAATCCGAATCCTGAAGAATTGCCTTGGGGCGAATTGGGCGTAGACGTCGTCCTCGAATGTACCGGCTTCTTTACCAGCAAAACCAAAGCCGAAGCCCACATCCGCGCCGGTGCGCGCAAAGTCGTTATTTCCGCGCCCGGCGGCAATGACGTGAAAACCGTCGTATATGGCGTGAACCAAGACATTTTGGACGGTAGCGAAACCGTCATCTCCGCCGCTTCCTGCACCACCAACTGCCTTGCCCCGATGGCGGCAGTCCTGCAAAAAGAGTTCGGCGTAGTCGAAGGTCTGATGACCACCATCCACGCCTACACCGGCGACCAAAATACCCTTGACGCACCGCACCGCAAAGGCGATTTGCGCCGCGCCCGCGCCGCCGCGCTCAACATCGTGCCCAACAGCACCGGCGCCGCCAAAGCCATCGGTTTGGTTATCCCCGAATTGAACGGCAAACTCGACGGCTCCGCCCAACGCGTCCCCGTCGCCACCGGCTCGCTGACCGAATTGGTTTCCATCCTCGAACGCCCCGTGACCAAAGAAGAAATCAACGCCGCAATGAAAGCCGCCGCCAACGAATCTTACGGCTACACCGAAGATCAAATCGTTTCTTCCGACGTCGTCGGCATCGAATACGGCTCGCTCTTCGACGCCACCCAAACCCGCGTGATGACCGTAGGCGACAAACAACTGGTGAAAACCGTCGCTTGGTACGATAACGAAATGTCCTACACCTGCCAACTCGTCCGTACTTTGGAATACTTCGCAGGCAAAATCTAAAAGATTTCGAATTGGATAAACCAGTCTGTGGATAAGTAAGAGAAAAGGTCGTCTGAAAATTTTTTCAGACGACCTTGTTTTTGCCTGCAATCTACTCCCTCTTCCGTCCGGCGGGAGAGGGCTGGGGAGAGGGTGGTTCTGTGGTTTGTACGAATTCAATTTGACCTAAACTCACAAAGCCACCCCCATCCTAACCTTCCCCCGCCGGACGAGGGAAGGGACAAATTGCCGTTGCAGCTACGAGTAGCGTGGGCTTTGCCCACGAAATAAAATGCAAGGACAACCACCCCATTCGAATGGTTAAACGGTAGGTTTCGTGGGCAAAGCCCACGCTACGGATTTGGTTTATCCTAAGTTCATTGAATAAGATTCGCTTTGATTAAATAAAAAGGTCGTCTGAAAACCATTTCAGATTTTCAGACGACCTTTCTGCATCCTTGTTATGCGGAGTAGTCCGTCAAATCACTTCTAAAACGAAGTAATTGCGCAGCTTGTCGTACACTTTGTCGGTTACGTTGATACAACCGTTGGTCATGATGCGGTCGGATACGACATCAGAGGCGATGCGTTTCATGCGGTGTTCGGAAGGTTTGAGCGTCCAAACACGGTGCAGGGCGAAGAGGAAGTCTTTTTCCTGCTTGAAGCCGATGACTTCGCCGCCGTAGCCGGGTTTGGAAGTCTTCATCAACTGCATGTCGAATTTGCCTTTTGGTGTGGTTTTACCGATGAGTACGGGGTGGCACTGACCATCGTCGGCAAAGCACAGCTCGGCTTTGGCGGTATTGACGATGACTTTTTTGCGTTGCATGTATTCTTTGGCGGCATCGGCTGCTGCAAAGCTGTTCAGCCCTGCCAGCAGCGATACGCCGAGGATGATTCTTTTAAACATGGTTTCCTAATTATCTGCGGATGCGGTGGGGTGTTTCAGGCGCAACCTCGCGGATGATGATTTGAGGTTCGGGCGCGGGTTGTGGGGCAACTTCTTGTACGGGCGGGCAGACGGCATCTTCCGGGAAGACGGCTTTCCAATGGAAGCTGCGGGCGTATTTGTGTTTGTCGAACAAGACTTTGTATTGGCAAGTGGTAATGCCTTCTACGTTGGAGCCGATATCGGGATTGGCGGGAACGCCGGGAGTGCGGAAGTGGAAGAGATAGTTCCATTCGCGCACGCCGAACATACCTTCATCGTAGTGCGGACGACCGAGGATTTTGTAGATGTCGTCTTTGCTCAGACCCGGTTTCATCTGTTCGAGTTCATCGGCGGTAGGGAATGTGCCTTGGTTTTTGTTGAAGGTTACGGAGTAGGGTTTGGGAAAGACGGGGTTGTCCGTCGTTCCGTCGGCTTTAACGTGGCTTTTGCCGGCGCAGGCGGACAGTACGGCTGCGGCAGCGAGGTAAAGGGCGGTTTTGGCGATGCGGGACGTTTTCATGGTTAATCCTTTTTTGTTGCGGCAATTTCAATCAGGCCGCCGTTGCATGGTCAAGATTCGATGTTATCCGTGCGCCGCCGTTTTCATTCTGTTGACATTTATTGTCACTTTGTAACAATTTCATACGGACATAAATGAAAGCAATAGTATATCGTCTTCAGGCAAGCGTGTGTTTGGCACGGGTAAAATCGCGTTACTGGTTGTTTCTTTTGATGTTTAATCAAATTTTGGGTGAAACGTAAATTTCTCGCTTGAATTTCATGCAAGTTTTATGCCAATTTTTTGAAGAGGTCGTCTGAAAACCATATTTCGCCGTGTAATTCGGTTTTCAGACGACCTTTTTGAATGGGAGCGGACACTAAAAATTTAAACAACGCTTATCCTGATAACCGTCGCACGATTTTCCTCAATTTGAAACCTGACTTCATAATCCTCTATATTCATGACGTAAATCCGTTCAGGAATATTTTGATAGGCGGGACGCGGGTCTTGGGCAATGCTTTGATTGATAAGGTTTTTGGTGCTTTCAGATAAATTTTCTGCGCCGATGTTTTCCAGCCATACGACTTCCAGCTCTTCGGGTTTGCCGCTGACGAAGCCGGATGAGGCGTCGGGTTTGGATTCGACAAAGGGGATGTAGGGCTTGATGTCGACAATCGGCGTGCCGTCGAGCAGGTCTGCGCCGCTGCAATAAAGGCGGACGGGTTTGCCGGTTTCGATGCGGTTGAGTTTTAAGAGTGATAGTCCGAGATGATTGGGGCGGTGAGGGCTGCGCGTGGCGAATACGCCCATTTTTTGTTTGCCGCCGAGCCGTGGCGGGCGCACCATTTGTGCCCAGCCTTCATCCAATACGCCGTGAAAGATGAAACTTATCCACACATAGTCGAAGTGTTCCAGTCCGCGTACACTGTCTGCGGTAAATTCGGGATTCAGCTCGATACAAACTTCTGCGGCGGGAACCAAACCGGGCTGGCGGGCGACGCCGAATTTCTGTTTGTAGGGCGAGCGGGCGGTGGCGATGGGGGCGATGGTGTAAGTCATGAGGATTGTGGACAAGTTTTTCGGAAAAACGTTATCTTATCACAGCCGGTTTTACCGCTTTTGGGCAGTAATTTGTTATAATACAGGGCATTTTAATCGCGTTGAAATGATGAGATGATTGTTTCCATTGATGTTGATGCACAAAAAACTTTTACGCCTTTGTGTCCTGACGAGCTGCCTGTGAACGAGGGGCATTTGATTGTCGAAGAATTGAATGCCCAAGCCGCTTTGGCGGATTTGCGCGTGATGACGAAAGATGCGCATCATGCGGCAGCGAAATGGCTTGTGGATAACCCTGTTGATATGTTGAAGCCGACAGGTTTGCCCGATGCGGATTTGACTTGGGTGGCTCATGCGATGGTCGGTACGCGCGGCTATGAATTGTTGGACGGGCTGCCTTCTGCTAAAGAATACGATTATTGCGTTTGGAAAGGCGTCGATCCTGAATTGCATCCTTACGGCGCGTGTTTTCACGATATCGAGGAAAAACTGAGCACAGGGTTGATTGAATGGCTGCGTTGTCAAAATACGGATACGGTCATTGTCGGCGGCTTGGCTACGGATTATTGTGTGAAAACAACGGTTTTGCAGTTACTCAAAGGCGGCAATTGGCAGGTTATCGTCAATGAAGCGGCTTGTCGCGGTATTGCGCCGGACACCATTGAAACGGCATGGCAGGAAATGCGTTCTGCCGGTGCAATCATCTTTAAAAACGCCGACGAAATTAAAAAATATATTAATAATCAATAATTTATAATTGTTTCACGTGAAACCCCCTTACTGAATATGAAAATTTTGCTTGTCCGCTTGTCCAGTATGGGCGATTTAATTCACACTTTGCCCGCAATTGAAGATTTAGCGCGACAATGCCCTGATGTGGAACTCCATTGGTTGTGTGAAGCCGGATTTGCGGATATTGCGCGCCTGCATCCGTTTGTGAAAAAAATCCATGTGATGAAATGGCGGCAATGGCGCAAACATTTTTTTCAAGCAGAAACTTGGCGGGAAATAGGTCGTCTGAAACAGGCTTTGCGGCAGGAAGCATTTGATTTTGTATTGGACAGTCAAGGTCTGATTAAAAGCGCTTGTTTCGCCAAAATGGCAAAATCCCCTATTTATGGTTTGGATAAAAACAGCGCGCGCGAGGGACTGGCTGCGCTGGCGTATGCGAAAACATACGCTGTACCGAAAGGGAAAAATGCTGTTTGGCGCAATCGTGAGCTGTTCGCCCAAGTATTTGGGTATGCAATGCCGGAAACGCAGGTATTCGGCTTGACCGTTCCCGAAGCAGGTCGTCTGAAAAATTTAGAGCAGCCGTATTATGCGGCTTTGCACGCGACCAGCCGAGACAGTAAGTTATGGCCTATGGAAAACTGGCGAGCATTGCTGCAAAAGCTGAATGAAGAGCAACAATGCAACGTTTATCTGCCATGGGGAAATGAAGCTGAAAAAGCGCGTGCCGAACAGATTGCAGATGGGCTGCCGTTTGCCATCGTGTGCGACAAAATGAATTTATTGCAGGCAGCGTATCTGCTTAAACACGCGGTCGGAATTGTCGGCGTGGATACCGGTTTGCTGCATTTGGCAAATGCCTTGGAAAAACCTGTGGTCGGCATTTATACCGATACCGATCCGATTAAAACAGGCGTTCAGGTTTCGGCTGTTGCAAAAAATTTGGGCAATATCGGGCAGATTCCGACCGCAGATTTGGTTTATCAAACGCTGATGGATTGTGTTGCAGCAGACAAAGGCTAAAGGGTCGTCTGAAACTGATATAGCGCCTGATATTTTTCAGTTTGTTAAGCATAAGAATGTATATCTACCAGCCTGAGTAAATGCTTTAAAAATGGTATAATCGGCAAGCATTATCTGAAAGATTTCTGAATGAATTCGTTTTTAAGAAAAACGGATTTGATTTTATAGAGAAGAAGGTTTGGCTTCGCTGAATAGTGAAAGCAACGTTCTTTTTAGGAGAATTCAATGAAAGCACTGGTCGCAGTAAAGCGCGTAGTGGACTACAACGTCAAAGTTCGTGTAAAAGCCGATGGTTCGGATGTGGATATCGGCAATGTCAAAATGTCGATGAACCCGTTTGATGAAATCGCTGTGGAAGAAGCCGTCCGTTTGAAAGAGGCCGGAAAAGTAAGCGAAATCGTAGCGGTTTCTTTGGGCGAGAAAAAATGCGAAGAAACGTTGCGTACAGCTTTGGCGATGGGTGCCGACCGTGCCATTCATGTTGAAACCGATGCGAAATTGGAGCCGCTGGCCGTTGCCAAGCTGCTGAAGGCCGTTGCGGACAAAGAGAATCCGCAAATTTTCTTTTTGGGCAAACAAGCGATCGATGATGATGCCAACCAAGTGGCGCAAATGCTGGCAGCTTTGCTGAATGCGGCGCAAGGTACGTTTGCCTCCAAAGTACAAATTGAAGGCGACGAAGTACAGATTGTGCGCGAAATCGATGGCGGTGAAGAAACCATAGCATTGAAATTGCCCGCTGTGATCAGTGCGGATTTGCGTTTGAACGAGCCGCGCTTTGTCAAACTCCCCAATATTATGGCGGCAAAGAAAAAACCTTTGGAAAAACTGGCGCCTGCCGATTTGGTTGCCGACATTTCACCTCGTCTGAAAACAGTAAAATTCGCAGAGCCTAAAGCGCGTCAGGCAGGCGTAAAAGTAGCAAGTGTTCCCGAATTGATTGAAAAATTGAAAAACGAAGCCAAAGTGATTTGAGGAGACTGAAATGAGCGTATTGATTATTGCTGAACACGACAACAAACAGTTGAATCCTGCCACTTTGCATGCTGTTACTGCTGCCGCCAAACTGGGCAAAGTCGATTTATTGGTTGCCGGAAGCAGTGCATCGGCCGTAGTGGAGTCCGCGAAGCAAGTAGCCGGGGTGGAAAAAGTTTTGGTTGCAGATGCTGCCCATTATGCTGAAGGTTTGGCTGAAGAACTGGCTCCGCTGGTTGTCAAATTGGCGGCGGATTACCGCTATGTTGCAGCAACGGCAACCACATTCGGTAAAAACCTTCTGCCCCGCGTAGCCTCCTTATTGGACGTACCACAAATTTCTGATTTGACCGAGATTGTGGATAACACGACTTTTGTGCGCCCCATTTATGCGGGTAATGCATTTGAAACCGTGCAAGCCGATTCAGAAAAATTGGTGCTGACCTTCCGTGCGACGGCTTTTGATGCAGCAGCAGCGCAGGGTGGTCATGCTGAAACAATCAATGTTGAAGCAACCCCTGCTCAAAATCTGAGCCGTTTTGTGAACCGCCAGCTTTCTCATTCCGATCGTCCTGAGTTGACTCAGGCAAAAGTCATTGTTTCCGGTGGTCGTGCGCTGGGTAGTGCGGAAAAATTCAATGAAGTGCTGACACCGCTGGCAGATGTTTTAGGTGCGGCAATCGGTGCATCCCGTGCGGCAGTTGATGCCGAATATGCGCCAAATGACGTGCAAGTCGGACAAACTGGTAAAGTGGTTGCGCCGCAGCTCTATTTTGCAATCGGTATTTCAGGTGCGATTCAACACGTTGCCGGTATGCAAGACAGCAAGGTGATTGTTGCAATCAATAAAGATGCTGATGCGCCGATTTTCAATGTAGCCGATTACGGATTGGTTGGCGATTTATTTGAAATCGTTCCACAATTAACAGAAGTATTGAAAAATTGATGTTTCACGTGAAACTTTCAGACGACCTTGTTATTAATGAGGTCGTCTGAAAACTTTTCAGCATGATTACGACTTATAAGACCATTACTTCCCCGACGCAGGCTGAGTTTAAAGATAAAGGCAGCCGTTTTATTGCATTTGCCTATCCGATTCGGACATTAGCTGATGTGAAAAAATACCTCGATCCGTTAAAGGAAGAGCACCATAAAGCGCGACACTGGTGCTATGCCTATCGTTTGGGTGTGGATGGCATGCAATTTCGTGCCAACGATGATGGAGAGCCGTCAGGAAGCGCTGGGCGACCAATTTTGGGACAGATTGATTCGGTGGGTGTAACCGATGTTTTGATCGTGGTCGTGCGCTATTTCGGCGGTACTTTATTGGGTGTTCCCGGTCTGATACATGCGTATAAAGAGGCAACGGCTCAAGCGTTGGCAGTTGCGGAAGTAGTTGAAAAGAATATTGAAAAAACCGTTTGGCTGAGATGTGAATATCCGTTTTTGAATGAAGCGATACGCATCGCTAAACAACATCAGGCGGATATATTGGAGCAGGATTTACAGTTGGATTGCCGATTGACGGTAAGTTTGTCGTTAGCAAATTATGAGGCCTGTGTTGCGGCTTGGAAGAATACACGGCAGATTGAAGTAAACACAGAAAAGCCTTTTGAATGAAAGGTCGTCTGAAATGCTTTGTGATGGTATTTCAGACGACCTCTTTGCTCATTAATCTTCTTCTTGTGTATATCTGTTCAAGGCATCGACGCTGGAGCGCAAATATAACCAAGCCAGTTGATGGAATTCGCCCAGCGCGTTCCATAGCGCGTCTTCACTCATAATGCTGTATTCGCCTTCCGTACGCAAATCCAGTTCTGCTCCGTCTTCAATAGCCTGATGACACGCCTGATATTCGTGGGTATAGAAATTATCCATATCGCGAATCAAAGCGACGGCATGTTTCCAGCGTTTTAGGTCTTCTTCCAATTGCGGTAGCAAATGACACCATTCGCGGTATTTGCTTTGGATTTCATCAATACGTTTTTGCATGGTTGCTTGTCCTTTTTTAATTTTGTGGATAAGTTGAATAGGTTTCAGAGTGGAATGAAGTGGTCTATTGTTTGATTCCACCAAAATTTCTTCGAATGGGACAATAGTCCCCTTGTGTCGAGTTTTCGTTAAAAGTACATATTTGTCAAGGAGATGGCATGAAACTGCTGGTTATCGGTAATGGCGGTCGCGAACACGCGCTGGCTTGGAAATTGGCGCAGTCGCCCAAAGTGGAAACAGTATTTGTTGCGCCCGGTAATGCCGGTACGGCGATTGAACCCAAGTTGCAAAACATCGCCTTGACTGCGCATCAGGATTTGATCGAATTCTGCCGCAAAGAAAATATTGCTTTTACCGTCGTCGGCCCTGAAGCGCCTTTGGCGGCGGGTATTGTGGATGATTTCCGTGCCGCAGGGCTGAAAATATTTGGTCCGACACAATATGCGGCGCAGTTGGAAAGTTCTAAAGATTTCGCCAAAGCATTTATGGCGAAATACAATATTCCGACCGCGCAATACCAAACCTTTGAAAACGCCGATGCTGCACACGATTACGTCAATCAGAAAGGTGCGCCTATCGTCATCAAAGCCGATGGTTTGGCGGCAGGTAAAGGCGTGATTGTGGCGATGACTTTAGATGAAGCGCATGCCGCGATTGACGATATGCTGCTGGGCAACAAAATGGGCAATGCCGGCGCGCGCGTTGTGATTGAAGATTTCCTGCAAGGCGAAGAAGCGAGCTTTATCGTCATGGTTGATGGCAATCATGTGTTGCCTATGGCGACCAGCCAAGACCACAAGCGTCTTTTAGACGACGATAAAGGCCCGAATACGGGCGGTATGGGCGCGTACAGTCCCGCGCCTGTGGTAACGCCCGCCGTGTACGAGCGCGCGATGAACGAGATTATTTTGCCGACCATAGCGGGAATGAAAGCGGAAGGGTATGAGTTCACCGGCTTCCTGTACGCAGGTTTGATGATTGATCAAAGCGGCGCACCCTATACGATTGAGTTTAACTGCCGTTTCGGCGATCCCGAAACCCAGCCGATTATGAGTCGTCTGAACAGCGACTTGTCGGATTTGGTCGAAGCGGCAATAGACGGCAAACTCGATAGCATAACAGCGGAATGGAACCCGCAAACTGCCGTAGGTGTAGTGCTGGCGGCGCAAAATTACCCCGAAACGCCCAAAAAAGGTGAGGTTATTTCCGGTCTGGATGCAGCCAACCAAATCGGCAAAGTTTTCCATGCAGGCACAACGGCAAACGAGAAAGGCGATGTATTGACCAACGGCGGTCGCGTATTGTGTGTCGTAGGATTGGGTGACGATGTAGCTCAAGCCAAAGCCAAGGCGTATAGCGCATTGGAAAAAATCAGCTTCGACGGTATGCAATACCGTAAAGACATTGCCGACAAAGCTATCAACCGTTAATCAAAGAAACAGGTCGTCTGAAAACATGATTGTGTTTCAGACGACCTTCCCTGTCATGTCATTCCCCAGAATCCTTTCAGCTTCGACGCTTCGCAAGCTGCAATCCCATCTTAAAAAAGGCGGCTTGGTCGCCTATCCTACCGAGTCCTGCTATGGCATAGGCTGTATCCCGACCTTGCCTAAAGCACTTAACCGACTGATTCATCTGAAAAAAAGACCGCAACATAAAGGCATGATTGTCATTGGCAACCAATTGGAGCAATTACAGCCCCTGCTCAAAAGGTCGTCTGAAAACATTCAAACTATGCTCAGAAACGAATGGCCTGCGCCCAAAACCTTTCTGCTTCCTGCTGCTGCTGACGTTTTGCCCGCATTACGCGGAAAAAGGCGCAGCAAACTGGCGGTCAGGGTTCCTGCCCATGTAGGTGCGCGCCGCTTGTGTCAGGCTTTGAAAACACCTTTGGTTTCGACTTCGTGCAACCGCGCAGGCAAACGCGCGTGTAGGACGGAGCGGGAAGTAAGAAGGCAGTTTGGAAGAGATGTATGGGTAGTCGACGGTTTAATCGGCAAACAAAAGTTGCCGAGTCAGATTATTGATGGGGAAACAGGTGTTCGTTTGCGTTAGAAATCGGATGGATGAGATGAGCAGAAATTATGGTTTGAACCGATAAACCGCGACTTCAATAAAATGTGGATAATCCTGAATATAACTTTCCCGAAAAAAATCAAAAAGGTCGTCTGAATCCCCATATTCATGGTTTTCAGACGACCTTTTGATTTAACTATCTTGTGGATAAGTATGTAGATAAGTTGAGTATTAGAGCTTGCTGTCGCATACGGCTTCGAATTGTTTTTCGGTAATTGTGCCGTTCATTACGCTCATCGGGCGGATATTCGTCGCCGTGTAGCTGTGTTTGGAAATTTCTTTGCCGTGTTCGTCGAGGAGCTGCAAAGCGGTCAGGCGGTAGGTTTTGTTGGTGCAGTGGATTTCCCAGTCGCCGATGGCGGTTTTGTAGGCAGGCGTGTTGACGAAGCGTTCTTCTTTCATCTTTGACACGGTTTTTCTATCGCGGAAAGTAACCAAAGTACCGTTTTTCTTGATGCTGTTTTTATCAATCGCCACTTTGATATTGCCGTCGGAAATCGTGCCGATGTTGTCCCAGTTGCCGCTGACGCCGCCGCTTGTGGTCGTAGTCGTTTGACAGGCGCTCAGGAGTAGGGTTGCCGATAAAGTCGAAATAAAGGAAAAGTGTTTGATGTTCATAAGTTTTGGTTGCTTAGGATAAATTATTAGACTGCCGTATTATGCGCGAAGACGGCGGGGCAGTAAATCGGCTTTGCAAAGTCTTAAAACCGCCAAAAAATGAAAAGGTCGTCTGAAAACAGGTTTTCTAGCCGATTGACTTGAAACCGGTATGCCGCCGCTTTGCCTGAGATTAAAGAGAACGGTAACGCATTGAGTGAATCAGTTTCCCATATCCGTATTGTCAGCAGTTCCGCCATCTTGTCTCAATCAAAAATCAATCCACGATACCCAACCAAGCATAATCCGTTTTCAGACGACCCCATGTGGATAACTCAAATATCCCCCATGCAGGCAGTGTCTAAAACCGCTAAAATAACGCTTTTCCCTCCCTATGGAACCATCATGTCCCAGCCTTCCGCCCAACAGATTTTGCACGAAGTATTCGGCTATCCCGAATTTCGCGGCAAGCAGGAGGCTGTCGTCAATACATTGGCAGGCGGCGGAAGCCTGATGGTATTGATGCCGACGGGCGGGGGCAAGTCGTTGTGTTACCAAATTCCCGCGCTGATGCGCGAAGGCGTCGCCATCGTCGTTTCGCCACTGATTGCCCTGATGAACGACCAAGTGGCGAGCCTGCACGCTGCAGGCATAGAGGCGGCAGCGGTCAACAGCAGCACGACGGTGGAAGAAGCCCGCGAAGTGGCGGACAAACTCGCCCAAGGTCGTCTGAAACTGCTCTACGTCGCACCGGAGCGGCTTGTTACCGACCGTTTTCTACGTTTTCTCGACCAGCAAACCATCAGCCTTTTCGCCATAGATGAAGCACATTGCGTCAGCCAATGGGGGCACGATTTCCGTCCTGAATACCAGCAATTAGGGCTGCTTGCCGAACGCTATCCGCAAGTGCCGCGCATTGCCCTGACTGCGACCGCCGATGCGGCGACCCGCGCCGACATCAAACATTTCCTCCATCTCGAAGACGCGCCCGAATTCATCTCCAGCTTTGACCGCCCGAATATCTATTATCAGGTCATCGAAAAAAACAACGGTAAAAAGCAGCTTCTCGACTTCATCCGCAAAGAAATGGAAGGGCAAAGCGGCATCGTCTATTGCCTCAGCCGCAAAAAAGTCGAAGACATCGCCCAATTCCTCTGCGAAAACGGATTGGAGGCGATTCCTTACCATGCCGGCTTGAGCATGGAAGTGCGCGAAGCAAACCAACGCCGTTTTACCCGCGAAGACAACATTATCGTCGTCGCCACCGTTGCCTTCGGTATGGGCATAGACAAACCGGACGTACGCTTCGTCGCCCATCTCGATATGCCCCAAAGCGTCGAACATTTCTACCAAGAATCCGGCCGCGCCGGGCGGGACGGGCTGCCTGCCGTGAGTTGGCTGTGTTACGGGTTGAACGACTGGGTATTACTACGCGAACGCATCGCCGAAGGCAACAGCGACGAAGTGCAGAAAAAAATCGAAATGCAGAAGCTCGATGCCATGCTTTCCGTCTGCGAAACCGCCGCCTGCCGCCGCGTCCTCCTGCTCAAGCATTTCGGCGAAGAATCCGCCCCCTGCGGACATTGCGACA
Source organism: Neisseria sp. Marseille-Q2251 (assembly GCF_940793045.1). Lineage (NCBI taxonomy): Bacteria > Pseudomonadati > Pseudomonadota > Betaproteobacteria > Neisseriales > Neisseriaceae > Neisseria > Neisseria sp. Marseille-Q2251. The sequence continues at coordinate 12,863 of NZ_CALNWV010000021.1, read as the reverse complement.
ACTGCCTGCATCCGCCCGTGCGCTTCGACGGCACCGTCCTCGTACAAAAGCTCCTCAGTTGCGTATATCGCGCCGGACAACGCTTTGCCGCCGGCTATATCACCAACCTTCTGCGCGGTAAAAGCGACGACTGGATACGGCGCAACGGCCATGACAAACTCTCCACCTTCGGCATTGGCAACGGGCAAACCGACAAAGAATGGCGCAGCGTCATCCGCCAGTGCATCAGCCTCGGCTACCTTACCGTCAACACCGCACAATATCAGGCATTGCAACTGACCGAAGCCGCAAAAAAAGTCCTCAAAGGCGAAACCGAAGTCATGTTACGCCCGCTGCGCCGCGAAAAATCCGCCACTCAAAAGCCCAAAGACAACTGGCTGCGTACCGAACGCGAAGAACGCCTGTGGCAGGCATTGCGGCATTGGCGGCAGCAGCGCGCCCATGCCGAAGAAGTCCCCGCCTACGTCGTATGCGGCGACAAAACCCTGCGCGACATCGTCGAAAAAATGCCGCAAACGCTTGAAGATTTGCACCAAATCTACGGTTTAGGCGAGGCAAAAATCAACAAATTCGGCATCGATATCCTCAATGTCTGCAAGAACGCAGCCGAAAACCAAAGCGGACAAGCGGGCAACGAAGAACCCCTATTTACCCCCCAAACCGAGTGCGAACAGCAATTACAGCAAAAGCTGGAAACTTGGCGTGCCGAGCAGGCAGCCACCGAACAATGCACCTTGGGCAAAGTCCTTTCCAACATCAGCCTGACCGACCTTGTTGTCTTCACGCCAGCCGAAGAAGCCGACCTGCTCGGTATTTACGGCATAGGCAGCGAAAGAATTGCCCAATACGGGCAGACAATACTCGACATCTGCCGCCCTTACGCAAACGGGCTTTCCGAGTCGAAACAGGCAGAACGCCAGATCGCCCGCCGCCTCTTCCAATGGTGTCTCAACACTGTCCGATATGAAGGCGGAGAGATGCACGCCGTCGCCAGAAAACAGACTTTACGCGCCATCGCCAAAGCCCGGCCGCAAACTTTGACGGAGCTTTCCAAAATTGATGACGTGAGCGAAGAATGGTTGGACAAATACGGTGAAGAAATCGTAGAAATCTGCACGCAAGATTGACCGTTAAAAAGACACAGAAAAAGGTCGTCTGAAACCTTGAAACTTGTTTTCAGACGACCTTTAGAATATTAATATCGTTATAAAACAATAACAAACAAAATTTTTTCAATTGACTTGTAAGCATTTTCAAGCTGTCGCGTCTAATCGGGCATGAAATGATTTTATGAAATGGTTATGATGAAAATGAATACGACAGCCCCGTGGCAATCGGCTTTAGGTTTATTGACTTTGCGCCTGTTTGCCGCTTACGAATTTTGGGAATCGGGCATGCAGAAATGGAACGGCGAAAACTGGTTTGCCGAAATCAACGACCAATTCCCCTTTCCGTTCTATCTGCTGCCCGACAGCGTAAATTGGAACTTGGCGATGTGGGCGGAGCTGGTTTTTCCGGTTTTGCTGCTTTTAGGATTGGCGACCCGCCTGTCTGCCTTGGGATTAATCATTGTAACGGGGGTGGCATGGGCGGTAGTCCATGCCGGTGCGGGTTATAATGTCTGCGACAACGGCTATAAAATGGCTTTGATTTATATCGTGGTTTTAATCCCGATTCTGCTGCAAGGCGCGGGCTGTTTATCGCTGGATGCGCTGTTGAAAAAACGTTTTTGCCCGAAATGCCGCGTCGGAAATCAATGAAAAAGGTCGGGGAGCGGACTTTAAACGCGCCAACTCAAATTCTTAATCTGTTTAACTTGATACTTTAAAAAGGAAATCAATATGAAAAAAAATGTAGCCGCTGCCCTTGCAGGTGCTTTGTCTTTGTCTTTGGCCGCCGGCGTTGTTGCCGCTGACAAACCGGTAAGCAGCAAAGCAGGCGTTCAGAAATCTGCTCAAGGCTCTTGCGGTGCGGCTAAAGCTGCTGAAGGTTCATGCGGCGGCGCTGCTTCTAAAGCAGGCGAAGGCAAATGCGCTTCAACCGTAAAAAAAGCCCCCGCTAAAAACGCCAAAGCAGCAAAAGCCAAAGCTAAAGCAGTTGAAGGCAAATGCGGCGAAGGCAAATGCGGTTCCCTGTAATTTGAAACAAAAAGCCGCATTTTATTGATAAATGCGGCTTTTTATCTGATTTTAACAGCAATTTCCTATCAAAACCGTCGGAACACCATCCAAAACGGAGCAACATCATGATTCAACACGCAGGCTTAGGCTACCGCCGCGACTTGGCGGAAGACTTCCTCTCGCTTTCAGACGACAGTCCGATACGCTTTATCGAAGCCGCACCCGAAAACTGGCTGAAAATGGGCGGTAGGGCGCGCAAACAGTTTGACCGCGTAGCGGAACGGCTGCCGCTGGCGTTGCACGGATTATCCATGTCGCTGGGCGGACAAGCCCCGCTGGATACTGCCTTGATAGACGGCATCAAAGAAATGATGCGCTGCTACGATTGCATGTTTTTCTCCGACCATTTGAGCTACTGCCATGACGGCGGTCATCTCTACGACCTGTTGCCGCTTCCCTTCACCGAAGAGATGGTGCGGCATACCGCGCGGCGTATCCGCGAAGTGCAAGACCGGTTGGGCTGCCGCATCGCCGTGGAAAACACCTCCTACTACCTGCATTCCCCGCTTGCCGAGATGAACGAAGTCGAGTTCCTCAACGCCGTTGCACGCGAGGCCGACTGCGGCATTCATCTCGATGTGAACAATATCTACGTCAACGCCGTCAATCACGGTCTGTTGTCGCCCGAAACCTTCTTAGAAAACGTTGACGCAGGGCGCGTGTGCTACATCCACATCGCCGGACACGATGTTGAAACGCCCGAATTGTTGATTGATACCCACGGCGCAGCAGTTTTGCCGACCGTTTGGGACTTGCTCGAACTTGCCTACACCAAGCTGCCGACCATCCCACCCACCCTGTTGGAACGCGATTTCAATTTCCCGCCTTTTGCCGAACTTGAAGCCGAAGTCGCCAAAATCGCCGATTATCAAACGCGCGCCGGAAAGGAATACCGCCGTGCAGCCTGAAACCTCCGCCCAATATCAACAACGCTTTGCCCAATCCATACGCGAGGGCGAAGCCGCCGACGGACTGCCGCAAGAGCGCCTGAACGTCTATATCCGCCTGATACGCAACAATATCCACAGTTTCATCGACCGCTGTTATACCGAAACGCCGCAATATCTCGACAGCGAAGAATGGGGTCGTCTGAAAGAAGGTTTCGTCCGCGACGTGCGCGCCCAAACCCCCTATTTCCAAGAAATCGCCGGGGAATTCCTTCAATACTGCCAGAGCCTACCCCTTTCAGACGACCTCTTGGCACTGATGGACTTCGAACACACCCAACTGCTTGCCGAAGTCGCCCAAATCGACAGCCAAGCCTCGCCTGCCGATTCAGACGATTTGGCATACACCCTTTCTCCCGCCGCCTTCGTGCGCCGTTATCCGTATGACGTTACCGACGAATTGCAGGAGGCGGAAACCGCCGTTTTGGTGTGGCGAGACAGCGAAGACGACGTGATGTACCAAACCCTCGACGATTTCGACGCATTATTGCTGGAAACGCTGGCAGACACGCCGACCTCCCTGAACGGACTGCAAGCCATGCTGGCAGAGTTCATGTCGTCTGAAAGCGGCTGGCAGGACGCATTAAGGCAAAAATGGACGGATTGGCTGGAACAAGGCATTTTGGTTGCTGCATAGTCGAGGTCGTCTGAAATGGTCGAATTGACGTAGAGAGCAGGAAATTTCTATAAAGGCACTATCGTACCCCCTTCCCGAAGGAAACGGCACAGAGACAGGCAGAAATCGAAATGTCGGCGGCCTTTACTGTTTTCAGACGACCTTTTTTATATTGGGGGTAAAGACCCGCTAAAAGGCTTGGCAGGTCGTCTGAAAACGTGTAACCGGTTACTGAGGAACAAAAAAGCTACGTCAATCATTTATGTATTTGATGACACACATGCTCAGTATCAGCGTAGAATTAGAAATTCACAGCCATAATTCATTCAATGCTGATACATTATGTCCCTACCCGAATTGACCGACGCCGAGCTTGCCGAATCCCGCAAGCTGCTCCTGCGTTTCGCCCGCATCCAATTGCCCGACCGCCCTGATTTGGCGGAAGACCTTGTGCAGGAAACCATGCTTTCCGCCTACCGCGCTGCCGAAGGTTTCAAAGGAGATGCACAAGTGGGCAGCTGGTTGTTTGCCATTCTGAAAAACAAAATTACCGACTGCCTGCGCCAGATCAAACGGCAGCGCGAAGTATTCGCCACGCCTGCGGAAGAAATGTTGGACGAAATCTTTGAAGAACGGTTTGCATCAGACGGGCATTGGACGGCGGACGGCCATCCGCAAACTTGGGCCTCGCCCGAAAAAACGTTGGACAACAAAGAGTTTCGTGAAATCCTGCAAACCTGCCTCTACCAAATGCCCGAAAACACCGCCCGCGTGTTTACCATGAAAGAAATCCTCGGCTTCTCGTCCGACGAAATCCGCGAACAATGCGGCATCAGTATGTCCAACTACCACACCATCATGCACCGCGCCCGCGAAACCCTACGCCAATGCCTGCAAATCAAATGGTTCGGCAATGCAGGACATGCCGGTTAAGCCCGTTAGGAAAACACGATGAACAAATGCCGCAAAACCGCCTACCTGCTCTCCAAAAAACAGGACGAAACCCGCCTGACCGTTCCCGAGCGCGTTTTTCTGGGCAGCCACCTGCTGATATGCCCCCATTGCCGCGAATATAAAAAACAGCTCGACCTTATTCAGAAAGCCATGAAAAAGATGTTTTGAGGCTGGCGGATAAGGTTAAGAAGGTCGTCTGAAACCTGATGTAGGGTTTCAGACGACCTTTTTTGATGAAAAAAGAAAATAGGGATTGATTTGAGCATGAGTTGGGATGAAATGGCGCGCCCATAAAAAAGCCGGCTTTTTAAGCCAGGATTTTGAAATTGGGCAGGATTTGGGCGGATTTAAAGGCATGGCAAACAAGGTTCAAACCGTCCAATAAGCCGGAGGCTATATAGGAATGATTGCGTGGGTGTCAACATTTTCTGCCTTTTTTCAGAACAAAACATGACTTATGCCAATATTTGTTACTACAACCCACTACATCGGCGGGAACATGAAAATGATGTGTGTTAGAATTTTTCCAGCTGTTTTATAAAACAGTACCTTAACTAAAAAATTTAAGAAGGATAGAACATGAACAAATTACTAATTGCTGCGATGATGATGGCCGCTTTGTCGGCTTGTTCCCAAGAAGCCAAACAGGAAACTAAGGAAGCGGCTTCTGCCGTAGCTTCCGAGGTTAAAGACGCTGCGGCTTCTGCTACCGATGCTGCTGCATCTTCTGCTCAAGCAGCGGCAAGCAAAGTAGAAGATACTGCTGCCAAAGCCGCATCAGAAGTAAAAGAAGCTCCTGCCTCTGAAGCCAAACCGGCAGAAAAAACAGAAGCTGCGCCTGCCGACGAGAAAAAAGATGCCTCGTCCGCCAAAGTGGACGGCAAAGCCGTTTTCGAAGCCAACTGTAAAATGTGCCACGGCGGTACCATCCCGGGCGCTCCAGTCGTCGGTAAAAATGACGATTGGGCTCCGCGCATCAAACAAGGCAAAGAAACCCTGCACAAACACGCACTCGAAGGCTTCAAAAGCATGCCGGCAAAAGGCGGCAATACCAACCTGAGCGACGACGAAGTCAAAGCGGCGGCTGACTATATGGCAAACCAATCCGGCGCCAAATTCTAAGCCGTACAAATCAAAACGCACCTTATTACAAGGTGCGTTTTTTCATGGTATAGTGGATTAACTTTAAACCAGTACGGCGTTGCCTCGCCTTGTCGTACTATCTGTACTGTCTGCGGCTTCGTCGCCTTGTCCTGATTTAAAGTTAATCCACTATAGAACTATGGGTTGGAAGGCAATAAAAAAGCTGAGTTTTTCAACTCAGCTTTTTAAATTTGGTGGGTCGTGAGCGATTCGAACGCTCGACCAACGGATTAAAAGTCCGCTGCTCTACCGACTGAGCTAACGACCCGATAAGCTGTGAATTTTATAGGAACAGATGAGCAGTGTCAATGTTTTTCTGTATTTTTTCGGAACAAAATAGAACTTAAAGCACTGTTTATCGTCATATAGAAGAGATTATTAACATGATATGTGTTACAATTTTTCGGGCTGTTTATATAAAACAGCATTTTAACCAAAATCTTAACCAAAAATTCAAGAAGGATAGGACATGAAAAAATTACTGATTGCCGCAATGATGGCGGCTGCTTTGGCGGCTTGTTCCCAAGAGACCAAGCAAGAAACTAAGGAAGCGGCACAAGCCGTTGCGTCCGATGTTAAAAATACCGCAGCTTCTGCCGCTGATTCTGCTGCCTCTGCCGCTCAAGAAGCGAAAGATAAAGTCAAAGACGCTGCGGCTGATGCAAAAGAAACTGCCGATAAAGCCATGACTGAAACTAAAGAAGCTGCCGACAAAGCAGCTACCGATGTAAAAGAAGCGGCAGATAAAGCCGTTACCGAAACTAAAGAAGCGGCCGGTAAAGCCAAAGAAGCGGCTACCGATGCAGCCAAAGATTCTTTGAACAAAGCTGCTGATGCGACTCAAGAAGCTGCGGACAAAATGAAAGACGCTGCTAAATAATTTGTCGTGTTGACATAAAAAGGTCGTCTGAAAACCGAAGTTGGTTTTCAGACGACCTTTTGGTTTATATAGTGGATTAACTTTAAACCAGTACGGCGTTGCCTCGCCTTAGCTCAAAGAGAACGATTCTCTAAGGTGCTGAAGCACCAAGTGAATCGGTTCCGTACTATCTGAGACCTTTGCAAAATTCCCCAAAATCCCCTAAATTCCCACAAAGACATTTAGGGGATTTCTCATGAGCACCTTCTTCCAGCAAACCGCCCAAGCCATGATCGCCAAACACATCGACCGCTTCCCATTATTGAAGTTGGATCAGGTGATTGATTGGCAACCGATCGAGCAGTACCTGAATCGCCAAAGAACCCGTTACCTCCGAGATCACCGCGGCCGTCCCGCCTATCCCCTATTGTCCATGTTCAAAGCCGTCCTGTTCGGACAATGGCACAGCCTCTCCGATCCCGAACTCGAACACAGCCTCATCACCCGCATCGATTTCAACCTGTTTTGCCGTTTTGACGAACTGAGCATCCCGATTACAGCGCCTTATGCCGCTACCGCAACTGGCTGGCGCAAGACGACACCCTGGCGGATTCGCATTTGAAGTGCAACTTTCCATAACAGAAAAAGGTCAGTATGCGGTAGCATACGGCCTTTCCTGCAAGAAAGATTGCCATGAGCTACACACAACTGACCCAAGACGAACGATACCACATCCAATACCTGTCCCGCTACTGCACCATCGCCGAAATCGCCAAACAGCTTAACCGCCACAAAAGCACCATCAGCCGCGAAATTAAACGGCACCGTGCCCAAGGGCAGCAATACAGCGCCGAAAAAGCCCAGCGGCAAAGCCGGACTATCAAACAGCGTAAGCGAAAGCCCTATAAGCTCGATTCTCAGCTGATTCAGCACATCGACACCCTTATCCGCCGCAAACTCAGTCCCGAACAAGTATGCGCCTACCTGCGCAAACACCACCAAATTACGCTCCACCACAGCACCATTTACCGCTACCTTCGCCAAGACAAAAGTAACGGCGGCACCTTGTGGCAACATCTCAGAATATGCAGCAAACCCTACCGCAAACGCTATGGCAGCACATGGATCAGAGGCAAAGTGCCCAACCGTGTCGGCATAGAAAACCGACCCGCCATCGTCGACCAAAAAGCCCGCATCGGCGATTGGGAGGCCGACACCATCGTTGGCAAAGGACAGAAAAGCGCATTACTGACCTTGCTCGAACGCGTTACCCGCTACACCATCATCTGCAAATTGGATAACCTCAAAGCCGAAGACACTGCCCAGGCAGCCATTAGGGTATTAAGGGCACATAAAGCCAGAGTGCACACCATCACCATGGATAACGGCAAAGAGTTCTACCAACACACCAAAATAGCCAAAGCATTGAAGGCGAAAACCTATTTTTGCCGTCCTTACCATTCTTGGGAGAAAGGGCTGAATGAGAACACCAACGGACTTATCCGACAATATTTCCCCAAACAAACCGATTTCCGAAACATCAGCGATCGGGAGATACGCAGGGTTCAAGATGAGTTGAACCACCGGCCAAGAAAAACACTTGGCTACGAAACGCCAAGTGTTTTACTCTTGAATCTGTTCAAACCACTGATACACTAGTGTTGCACTTGAAATCCGAATCCAAGCCTGTCTGAATTGCTGGAACTGATTAACCGCCAACTGACCGAAAAAAACCTAAAAATAGAGAAAGCATCCGCCGCCGTCATTGACGCCACCATTATTCAAACTGCCGGCAGCAAACAGCGTCAGGCTATAGAAGTCGATGAAGAAGGACAAGTCAGCGGCCAAACCACACCGAGTAAGGACAGCGATGCCCGCTGGACAAAGAAAAACGGCTTATACAGACTCGGTTACAAACAACATACCCGTACCGATGAGGAAGGCTATATCGAGAAACTGCACATCACCCCAGCCAATACCCATGAGTGCAACCACCTGTCGCCTTTGTTGGAGGGCATTGCCGAAGGTATGACCGTCTATGCCGACAAAGGCTACGACAGCGAGGAAAACTGGCAACATCTGAAAGAACATCAGTTGCTGGACGGCATTATGCGCAAAGCCCACCGCAACCGTCCGCTGACGGAAGTGCAAACCAAACGCAACCGATATTTGTCGAAGACCCGTTATGTGGTCGAACAAAGCTTCGGTACGCTGCACCGTAAATTCCGCTACGCCCGGGCAGCCCTATTTTGGTCTGTGTAAAGTGAGTGTCCAAAGCCATCTGAAGGCGATGTGTTTGAACCTGTTGAAAGCGGCTAACAGGCTAAGTGTGCCTGTTGCTGCCTAAAAGGTGGCCCGGATGCCTGATTATCGGGTATCCGGGGAGGATTAAGGGGGCATTGGGTAGAATTAGTGGATATTTGAAACGAAAACAGCCGAAAATCTTTGTTTAGGTTTCGGCTGATGGGGGAAAAGGAATTTTGCAAAGGTCTCTATCTGTACTGTCTGCGGCTTCGTCGCCTTGTCCTGATTTAAATTTAATCCACTATAGAACCCTGTTTACGCATGAGCTATCGGGCTGTCTTCTTCCGGCCGCTCTTCTTCGTGTTCCGCGCTGTTGAGCAATTTCAGCAGCTTTTCGGTTTTTTCCGAATCTTCGCTGCGTAGGATTTTGGCGGTTTCGGTTTCGAGCAGGGCGGTGTTGCTGTGCAGGATGATGTTTTTGACGGGCAGCAGGTTGTTGGGGTTCATGGAGAAACGGCGCAGCCCCATGCCCAGCAGCATCCGCGTGTAGGCGGTGTCGCCTGCCATTTCGCCGCATATGGAGACGCTTTTTTCCATACGGTTGGCGGTGCGGATGATGTGTTGCAGCATTTTGAGGACGGCGGGGTGGCCGGGCTGGTAGAGGTGGCTGACGCTGTCGTCGCCGCGGTCAACCGACAAGATGTATTGAATCAGGTCGTTGGTGCCGATAGAGATGAAATCGACGAGTTTGAGGATGCTGCCGACGGTCAGGGCGGCAGACGGGATTTCAATCATGCAGCCGACGCTGACCGTGCCGAAGGTTTCGCCGCGTTCGGCGAGCTGGCGTTGGGCGGTGTCGAGGTGGATAAGGCATTGGCGCACTTCGGACAAGGAGGTAATCATCGGCCACATCATGCGCACGGGCCCGTGGGCGGCGGCGCGGAGGATGGCGCGCATTTGGGTGCGGAACATGACGGGTTCGGCGAGGCACAGGCGGATGCCGGTGAGACCGAGCGCGGGGTTGAGGCTGCCGTTGGGGGTGGAATTTTGACCGAACCAGCGGGGATTTTTGTCCACGCCCAAATCGACGGTGCGGATGGTGATGCTTTTGCCTTTCATTTTTTTCACAATCGCGCTGTACACTTCGTACTGCTCGTCTTCAGACGGCATGGTGTCGCGGTTGAGATAGAGGAATTCGCTGCGGAAGAGTCCGACGCCGTCTGCGCCGAAGTTGTGCAGGGCTTTGATGTCTTCGGCGGATTCGATGTTGGCGAGCAACTCGATGTTGATGCCGTCGGCGGTGGTGGCGGCGGTTTTTTTGAGTTTGTTGAGTTCGCGCTTGTGGAGGCGGTATTCGCGGGCGAGGCGGCGGTATTCGTTGAGGACGACTTCGTCCGGATCGATGATGAGGACGCCGTTGATGCCGTCGACGATGACGGTTTCGTTTTCGGTAATGAGCCTGCGGGCGTTGTGCAGCCCGATGACGGAAGGGATGTCGAGGCTGCGGCCGAGTATAGCGGTGTGGCTGGTCGGGCCACCGACGTCGGTAACGAAGGCGGTGATGCGCTGCTCTTTAAAGAGGACGGTGTCGGCGGGCGAGAGGTCGTGGGCAATCAGGATGGTGTCTTCAAACAAACCTTCGGTCAAGTTCAAGTCGTTGCTTTGCCCGACAAGATTGTTGTGGATGCGGCGGACGACTTGCAACATATCTTGTTTGCGTTCGCGCAGGTAGTCGTCTTCGATGCTGTCGAACTGGGCGGCGAGCTTGTCGCTTTGCTGTTTCAACGCCCATTCGGCGTTGATTTTCTGTTCTTTTAAAATATCGACGGGTTCGCGCGAGAGGGTTACGTCGGTCAGGAGCATGAGGTGTAGCGAAATAAACGCGCCCAATTCGGTCGGAGCGTTTTCGGGAATCGCGCTGCGCAACTGTTCCAATTCTTTGCGCGTGGCTTTGATGGCAGCATCGAAACGAGCGGTTTCGGCGTCGATGAGGTCGTCTGAAACATCGTATTGCGGCACTTCCGCCGTGCCGCGCGTAATCAGGTGGGCTTGTCCGATGGCGATGCCTTTGCCCGCCGCCACGCCGTGCAGCACGATACTCATTATTCGCCCTCGCCGAAGTAGTCGTTGATTAAGTCGGTCAATGCCTTCATGGCTGCGGCTTCGTCCAAGCCGTCGGTTTCCAGCTCGATGATTGTGCCTTTGGCGGCGGCGAGCATCATTAAGCCCATGATGCTTTTGCCGTTAACGCGGCTTCCGTTTTTCGTTACCCAGACTTCGCTTTGAAACTGAGACGCGGTTTGGGTGAATTTGCTGGAAGCGCGGGCGTGGAGTCCGAGTTTGTTGATGATTTCGATTTGTTGTTTTTGCATATTCAGCTTTCGGGTGTGCGGGGTCGTCTGAAAACGTGTCGGTCGGCTTAGACGGCTTCGGCGTGCTGTTTGCACACCAAATCTTCCGGTTCGGCGGTGATGGCGAAAATGCCTTTGATGGCGGCTTCCCTGACCGTTTCAGTAAAGGCGGCGAGGTCTTCCGCCATGGGCGAGTATTGGGTCGCTTTAATCATCATCGGCGCGTTCAGTCCGGTCAGAATGGCGGATTTGCCCGCGCGCACCAGCCTGCGGGCAGCGTTGCACGGCGTTGCGCCGAAGATGTCGGTCATAATCAATACGCCATGGTTTTCAGGAAACTCTTGCAACGCGGCGATAGCATTGTTGATGATGTCGGTTTGGTCTTCGTCAGGCTCCACGCCGAGGATGCGGATGTTTTCCGGCATTCCCATGGGGAAGAAATGATGGGTCAGGCTGCGGTAGGCTTCGCCTACTGCCTCGTGGGTAATGATTAAAAGGTTGATCATGATGTGTTCCCTGATGATTTTATTCGGCCGGTGTGTGGGCGAAAGTATCGTCCATTTACCCGCCACATAGCGCGATATGGTGGCACAAAGGTCGTCTGAAAAGGTTTTCAGACGACCTTTTTTCATTCCGCATCAGCCTTGGTTGAGCGCGTAAATCTCGCCCAAATTGCGCCAGCAGCCCGCCGCGTCCATACCGTAGCCGAAGACGTAGCGGTTGGGAACATCCAGTCCGACATAATCCGCCTTGGTCGGTTTTTCCTTGTCGATCAACTTGTTGGCAAACACAGCCGCACGGCAGCTCGCCGCCCCCATTTCCAAGAGCTTGGACTGAATCGCCGACATCGTGTGCCCTTCGTCCAAAATATCGTCCAACACAACCACATGGCGGCCGCGAATCTGCTCCGGATCGGGCATACGTTTCCAGTTGAACGCACCGCCCGCCAGCTTGTCGCCGTAACGGGAAACATGCACATAATCAAAGTCCAACGGAAAGCGCAACAGCGGCAGCAACTGCCCTGTAAACACCACCGCCCCGCCCATTACAGGCAGCAGGAGCGGATATTTGTCCCCCAAGTCGCGCGTAATCTCGTCCGCCACTTTTTGCAGCGCGGCACGGCATTGGTCTTGGTCGAACAAAAGCTCGGCATTATCAAGCATGGCTTGGGTTTCAAGGCGTTTGGTTTCTAAATCGATCATGGTAAACAGGGAAAATCAGTTGGGAAAAAAGAAATTATAAACCCAAATCGCGCTGAGGTCGTCTGAAATCCCATGTACGCCTTGCCCTGTTTTACCGTTTTGTGAACTTGGAAAACCATTTTCGCAGCCAAAGCCCGCGTGGCGAGCGTTGGCGGAATGCGCTGAAGCGGTTTAGTTGCAGTAGGTCGGATTCTCGAATCCGACGGCTTTTGAGATGGCAGGTTTTTGTCGGATACAAGTATCCGACCTTGTATATCGGAACTCCCGTATCATAGCAACAAACCGCCCGGCCGCCGCCCGCATCCGACCAAGGCAAACAACCGTTGCGTAGCTCAGGGAGCAGCCGGGCAACCCATCGACACAACCG
>NZ_CALNWV010000020.1:0-38205 GCF_940793045.1 Neisseria sp. Marseille-Q2251 | reverse complement strand
GTGCCGCTTTGTTAATTTCTATAACACTGTGAAGCCGCACCGCAGTTTGAACGGCGATACGCCGTTTGAGGTCTTGCAGGCTTATTTTTCTCAATCTGTGGTGTAAACAACGCAACGTTTTCCTACACTTACGCTTTATTTTGATAACTTTGATAACAAAGGCTTTTTATGAACCATTTGGGTTTCCCCATTGAAACCGTCGCCGTTTTCGTGATTTTGTCTGTGGGTGCGATTGCCATCGATTTATTCGCCCATAGGGACAACAAACCGATGTCGCTGAAAAGTGCCGCGATATGGTCGCTGTTTTGGGTATTGATATCGATTTTGTTCGGCACATTTTTATGGGTTCATCACGGCAGTGAAGCCGCCAGCCTGTTCTTTACCGGCTATGCTTTGGAAAAAGTATTGTCCGTAGATAATCTGTTTTTAATGATGGCGGTTTTTGCTTGGTTTAAAGTGCCTGAAGGCCTGCGCCACCGCGTTTTATACTGGGGGATTATCGGTGCGATTATTTTCCGCATGATTTTTGTCGCCATCGGCACCGGACTGTTGGCATTGGGACCGATTGTGGAGGTGGTTTTCGCCGTCATTGTCGGCTATACCGCCGTTATGATGCTGCGTCGGGATGAAGAGGAGGGCGAAGAAGATGCCGATTATTCCGAACATTTGGCATATCGTGCAGTCCATCGCTTTTTCCCTGTGTTTCCCCGTCTTTACGGCAGCCATTTTTTCTTAAAAGGCGAGGAGTTGAAAAAAGCGCATGAGCAATATCCCGAGGTGCGGCTTGAGCTGGCGGGTGAAGACCTCAAGCATCCTGAAAATAACCATCCTCAGAAAATGCGTAAAGGGCAGTTGGTCGCAACGCCGCTGTTTTTATGTTTGGCAGTGATTGAGTTGTCGGACGTGATGTTCGCGTTTGACAGCGTACCTGCGGTGATTGCCGTATCTAAAGAACCGTTGATTGTTTACAGTGCCATGATGTTTGCCATTTTGGGCTTGCGTACGCTTTATTTCGTATTGGAAGCATTGAAAGGCTATTTGGTTCATTTGGAAAAAGCAGTGGTCGTGTTGCTGTTTTTCATCGCTGCCAAGCTGGGATTGTCGGCTAGCAATCATATGTTCCATCACGGATGGGACATTTCGCCCAATACGTCTTTGCTGGTTGTATTGGTTGTGCTGACCTGCGGGGTTGCCGCTTCCTTCATTTTCCCTGATAAGAAAAATAAAGGTAAAGCTGATTCGTGACCCGCTTCGTTCAGTAAAACGGAACAGTAGGATTTGCGACCTCTGAAAAACACTTCAGGCAGCCGGAAAGTCATTTCTCCGGCTGCCTGAAGTGTTTTGATGCTTTTTAAGCTTCCATCCGTTCTGCGCACTTCATTTTCGCATCAATCCAAGCGTCACCGCCGGGCTGTACGATTTTTGAAACCAGTTTATCCAAATCATTTAGATAGTTGGTTGCATTCGGGCTGTTAATCACCACCACCACGATCATGGGTTTGTCTCCCAGCCAATATCCGGCGAGGGCGCGTACATCTTTGAGCGTGCCCGTTTTCAGGCGCAGGGCAGGGCCTGCCTGTTTGAGGCGGTATTTCAGCGTACCGTCTTTGCCGGCAATGGGTAAGGTATCGATGAAGTCTTGTTTGAACGGGCTGAAATAGGCTTTTTCCAGCATTTGCGCCAACATATTGGCGCTGACACGTTCACGGCGGGATAGGCCCGAACCGTTTTCCAAGACCAAGTTTTCCGTATTCACGCCCGCGGTAGCCAATTCACGCTTTACGGCTGAAGAGGCTTGCTGCAAGGCGGAGTTGCCGGAATGCTCGCCTCCCAATTTCAGGAATACGGAGCGCGCAATCAGATTATTCGAATATTTGTTCATGTCCGTCAAAATGGCAGACATGGGTTTGGATTGGTGTACCGCCAGCGTTTTGGCATGAGGCGGCACGGATGCTGCCCTGATGCCGTCGGTAATTTCTCCGCCTGAGTAACGCCATTGGTTGATAAAGCTCTTTTGTACAAATTCACGCATGTTCAACATGTTGACGTACATTTCATTGCCCAAACACGATTCCGGAACTTTGCCGGAAACATGCAATACGCCGCCTTTGTAGTTTGCGCGCATATGGTTTTGCAAGGCTTTGCAGGATGCGTTTGATGGTGTGACGTTGATTTTGTTGTCGATTTTAATGTCGGGGAGGGGCGGGTTGGTCACAAGATCCACACCGCCCATGTCATTGCGTTCCGGTTTGACCGATACGACTTTGTAAGCCAGCATATGCGGGTCGGGCGGCGTCATAAATAGAGAGCCGACATCGGATTCGAAATCGCTCGGATTTTGAATATCTCCCCATAAATGGCGGTCGAGTACCAAGCCGCCGGTGATTTTGCGTATGCCTTTATCGCGCAATTGCTGCTGCATCCCGACCAAGCCTTCTTGGTCGAAAACAGGGTCTCCGCTGCCGACCCAGTAAATATCGCCTTGCAAGGTATCGCCTTGAATCGTGCCGTCGCTTTTAAATTGGGTTGTCCAGCGGTAATCGCCGCCCAAGGCTTTAAATGCGGCAAACGCTGTAACCAGCTTCATGGTTGATGCGGGGTTGACCGGCACATTCGAACGGTGGTCGACTAAGACGTTTCCACTGTCCAATTCTTGAACATACACGGAAATTTCGTCTTGAGGGATGCGGCCGAAATCGATGGCAAATGCCGGCAAAGAGAGGATGGACAGCCATAAAAGAGCGGCTGTTTGTCTTAACTTCATGATAGTTCTGAAAAACACATAAAGCATAATTATAAAGCAAGGTCGTCTGAAAAACGAGGATGGCTGCCTGACGGATGAAAAAGTTGTTTCTTATGGATAAAATGTGTCGCTATTTCGTTCCGTGCAGACAATCGGCGCTTAGGGCGAACTATGATAAAATCTGTTTTTAAAACAATATAAAAGGAATACATTATGCGACTGCTCCATACGATGTTGCGCGTTGGCAACCTCGAAAAATCTTTGGACTTCTATCAAAATGTTTTAGGCATGTCTTTGCTGCGCCGCCACGATTATCCCGAAGGACGTTTTACTTTGGCGTTTGTCGGTTATGGTAATGAAGCCGAAAATACTGTACTGGAATTGACGCACAACTGGGATACGGAAAGCTACGATATCGGCAATGCTTACGGTCATATCGCAGTGGAAGTGGATGATGCGTATGAGGCTTGCGAACGGGTCAGACAAAAAGGCGGCAAAGTTGTGCGCGAGGCAGGACCGATGATGCACGGCACGACCGTTATTGCTTTTGTGGAAGATCCTGACGGTTATAAAATTGAATTTATCCAAAAAAACAGCGGCAATGATTCGGTAAAATACTGATTTTCCAATCGTCTGATAAAAGGTCGTCTGAAAACCCTTCTCAATCGGGTTTTCAGACGACCTTTTTATTTTAATAGCCTTAATTTATTCCGCAGGCGGCATTTGGGCAACGGTTTCCTGCGCCCATGCCATGGTTTTGGCAAAGGCGGGGCGGGCGAGATGTTTGGCGGCGTAGCGTTGCAATACATCGGTTTCATCGGCAGGCAATACTTTAAAGTTTTGCGTTAAGAGCAGAATCAGCCCGGAATAGTACAAATCCAGCGCGGTAAAGCTGTTGCCGATAATGTAGTCGCGGTTTTTCAAGTATTCGCGCAAGGTGTTCCATGCGGTATCAAAATCGCCGTAACCGATTTGGCGGCGGCGCTCGGGCGTATCGACAGGCAGGTTGTGCAATTTGTTGAAGGCCGCGTATTCGAGGTGCAGAGACAGGCACATCCAGCGGTAGTATTCGCCGCGTTCCAACGTGTCTGCGGCAGGGATGAGGTGTTTGTCGGGGAACTGTTCTGCTAAAAAGGTAATGATGGCAAGTGATTCGGTCAATACGGTATCGCCGAATTTGAGCGCGGGAACCCGCCCTTGGGGATTGATGGCAAGATATTCGGCGGACTGAATCTGTGCGCCGAATTGGATGGGGACGACGGTGTATTCCGCGCCGCATTCTTTCAGCATCCATACGACGTATGTGCCGCGTGAAAAGGGATGGGTGTAGAGCGTGATGTTTTGCATGTCTTTTCCTTTTGCGTTGTGAATGTTTTTGGCGAAACCTGCACAGTAGGTTTCAGACGACCTTTTGGTTCTAATAATCTTGATTTATGCCACTGGCGGCATTTGGGCGGCGGTTTCCAGCATCCATGCCGTGGTTTCGGCGAAAGCGGGGCGGGCGAGATGTTTGGCGGCGTAGCGTTGCAATACGTCGGTTTCATCGGCGGGCAGCACTTTCCAATTTTGCGTTAAGTGCAGAATCAGAGCGGAGCAGTACAAATCCATCGCGGTAAAGCTGTTACCGACGATATAGTCGCGGTTTTTCAAGTGTTCGCGCAATGTGTTCCATGCGGTATCGAAATCGCCGTAACCGATTTGGCGGCGGCATTCGGGCGTATCGACAGGCAGGTTGTGCAGTTTGTTGAAGGCTGCGTATTCGAGGTGCATCAATATGCACATCCAGCGGTAGTATTCGCCGCGCTCCAACGTACCTGCGGCGGGGATGAGGTGTTTGTCGGGGAACTGTTCCGCCAAAAAGGTAATGATGGCGGTCGATTCGGTCAGTACGGCATCACCGAATTTGAGCGCGGGGACTTGCCCTTGGGGATTGATGGCGAGATATTCGGCGGATTTCATTTGCGTGCCGAACTGGACGGGTACGACGGTGTATTCCGCGCCGCATTCTTTCAGCATCCATACGACGTATCTGCCGCGTGAAAAGGGATGGGTGTAGAGCGTGATATTGTGCATGTCTTTTCCTTTTGCGCGATGAATGGTTTTGGCAAAACCCATACGGCGGGTTTTCAGACGACCTCATCAATAGGCGATACTTTTTGCCGCTTCGTTCAAACCGTTTTCCAAAGATTCCAGCATGGCGGTATAGCCGTCGCCTTGTTGCGGGGTGGTGATGTCAAACGGTTTGTTGCGTCCGTCCGGCCATAAGGCGTAGCCGCTGACGGTGGTTTGCCCCTGATAGCTGCCTTGGAAAGCTTCGATATAGATTTTCAGGGTTTGGCTGCTTTGGCTGCGCGAGGCGGGAACGAAAGTATGGCGCGGGTTGAGGCGGTTGAGTTTGTTGCTGAGGTTTGCCGCCAACGCGCCGTCGAGCGGTGCCGCCCAAAGGTGGTTCTTCGCCAAATTCACATGATATGCGTCGGTTTGGTAAACGAGGCCGCCGTTGGCGAGCGGTTCGGCAAGGTTGACTTTGACCGCGATTTCGCTGCCTTGCGCCGCCGGCCGGATGTATTGGCTGTCGGGCAGGACGAAATATTGCGGGCTTTGCGCGGTGCCGCAGGCGGCAAGCGTCAGGGCGGCGGCAATCGGGAAGAGGCGCATTATCGGCTTCCTTTCGGGATGGGGTCTTTGCTGCTGCTGTTAAAAATCAGCGCGTTGGGTTTTTCTTTCAAAGTATTAATGACGGGCTGTACGTCTCTGAGGGTTTTGTCCAAACTTTGCAGGGTATTTTGCACGTCGCCGTAGATGGGCGATTGCGGCGATACGCCTTGCAGGGTCTGGCGCAATTCTTTCAGGGTTTGGTTCAGCTCGTTGGGGATGTTTTGCGTTTGCGGTTTGCCGACCAGTTTGTCGATAGAACTTAGGGCAGCATTGGCAGATTTGAGGGTGGATTTGAGTTCGGCAAGCGAACCGTTCAACCCTGCAACGGTTTTATCCAACGGCAGATTGTTGAATTTCTCGAGCAAATCCGCCACTTTTGCCTGCAAATCGTCCAAACCGCCGCCTTGTGTGGCAATGACGGTATCGCCTGCGTAAACGGTGTGCGGTCGCAGCTTGGGCGAAGACGAAGGCTGATCGTTCAACTCGATCATTTTGCTGCCGGTCAGCAGATTGTTGCTGGAGATGGTGGCGGTCAGACCTTTGCCCAAAGCCGCTTGGAATTGTTGTTTCCAGTGTTCTTTGCTTTGTTCGTCGGCATTGATTTCCATGCGCGACGGCTCGATGCGGATGCGCACGGGAATCCAGCCGTTTTCAAACAGATGCAGGCTGTCGTTGCGGTCGAAATAGGGAACGTCGGAAACCACGCCCACATTCAGCCCTTTATATTCGACGGGCGAACCTGCGGTCAGACCGCGCACGGATTGTTTGAAAAACGCGGTGTAGTACAACGAACGGTTATCGGGCAGGTTCGCCACTTCGCTGCGGCTGTCGTAAAGCGTGAAACTGTCTTCGCTCTTCACATTTTTGCTGTTTTTGGTTTTCGGAGAATCAAACGAGATCGCGCCGGAAAGCAACGCGGGCAGAGGAGCGGAATTGAGTTTCACGCCGCTGCCTGTGGTTTCGATATTGATGCCGCTCTCCAGCCAGAAGCGGCTTTCCGAATTAATCAGTTTGTCGTTCGGACTTTGGATGAAGATGGTGTAATGCACGGTTTGGTCGGCAGGCTCGAAATGCGCACTTTCTACCTGTCCGACCATAAAGTTTTCATAAAGCACCGGGCTGCTGACGTTGAGGATTTTGTCGTTTTGACCGACCAGCTTCAGGCGCAGGCCGCTTTGTCCGATGGCGGCAATCGGCGGGATGTCCTGTACTTCAAATACGTCCTTCGTTTCATTGCTTTTGCCGGGCGTAAACGCGATATACGAGCCGGACAGGAGCGTGCTCAAACCGGTTACGCCGCTTTGGTCGATACGCGGTTTCACCACCCAAAACTGCGTATCGCTGCGGATGAGGTCTTTCGCATCAGCATTGAGTTGGGCAGTGACTTCCACGCCTTTTTGGTCGTCGCGCAGCTTGATGCGGGTAACGTGTCCGACATCGACGTTCAATACTTTAATCACCGTGTTGTTGACTTCAATGCCTTCCGCACTGTCCATCAAAAGCGTGACGACCGGACCTCGGTTGCGGATGTCTTTCACCAGCAGCCAGCCGCCTGCAATCAGCGCAATCAGCGGAATCAGCCACACGATAGACGTGAAGACATTGGTTTTTTTGACACGCGCGGGTGCGCGATGCGTTTGAGAAGAATCGTGTTTTTTCATTGTTTCTGGTTATCGTCGGAATCGGGGTCGTCTGAAAGCTGCTGCTGCCTGTCCCAAATCAGGCGGGGGTCGAAATAATAGGCAGACAGCATGGTCAATACCACCACCAGGCAGAAATAAACCGCCGCCCCGCCGGGGACGACGCGTGCCATGTTGGTGTGGAACGAACTCATCAAAATAATAATCACAAAAATATCAATCATCGACCAGCGGCCGATGGATTCGGTAATCCGATAAAGCACCGACATTTTAGGCGCGCTCATCGGCGGTTTGAAATAAGCAGACGCAATCAAAACCGCCATCGCGATAATCTTCAATACCGGCACCAAAATACTCGCGCTGAAAATAATCACCGCAATCAGCCTGTCGCCGTCGTTCCACATATACACAATGCCGTTGAAAATCGTATTGACTTCCAGCGCGGTAGGGTTCGACGAAATCATAATCGGCAGAATATTTGCAGGGAAATACAGGATAAACGCCGCAATCAAAAACGCCAGCGAAATGCTCAGGCTTTTCGGGCGGCGGCGGTATAAATCCGCACCACAAACCTCACAAGGCTGCTCGTCTTTATCGCGGAAATACAGGCAGCGGCTGCAACAGGTTTTGTCGTCGGATGCCGTTTGCACCGCATCCCCACCCATCAGTCTGTGGATTTTATAATAAACCCAATGCTGCGGAATCGAGACTGAAGTCCGAATCAGCATGACTGACAGCGCAAACATCAAATAAAACGCCGAGCCGAATTCTACCGCCGCCACGGACGAGAGCTTGATATACGCCACCAAAGTGGAAATAAAAAACACATCCACCATAATCGCATGGCGCAGCCTGACCAAAACTCGCGTCGCAAACCGCAGCGCAGGATACGCCCGCTCGCGCACCAGCGCCGTATAAACATAGAGGCAAAGCAGTAAAAACAATACCGGCGCGCCAAAAGTCAGGACGAACATCACTTCCGCCAGAAAGCCGTAATCCTGATAAATCAAAAGCCGCATCATTTCCGGCAGCGACAGGACGGATGTTACGCCGAAGAGTTGCACGCGGATATAAACCATGCTGTACGCAAACGCCATCAAAATCAGCGAAGTGGTCGCGTAAGCCAGCGGTGCAACATAAGGATTGTTTTCCACCTCGACCACTTCATGATTGCACACCGGACAATGCGCCTCCTGCCCCTGCCGCAGGCGCGGAATATCCATGCGGTTGCCGCAGTCCGGGCAATCCACCGTATGCGCCGGCAGCGATGCGTCGGGCAGGTAGGATTTATAACGCCACCAGCGCGTATAGCTAGGAATCGGTTTCATGGAGGAGGGAAGAGGTCAAAGAGGCAGGTATTATAAAGGAAAACATAGGGATAGCCCAAATTGCTTACATATGAGGGAGATAGTGTCTGGAAAACGAATTATGACTATATAAATAGTATTGTTTGTAATCAAATTGAGATCGTCTGAAACGCTTTTAGACGACCTTTTGTCATATTTGTTGCAAATATGTAGAAACAACAGGTTTATGTAAATAATAGCAAGTTAAATTCTTGCTAATGTAATAGAAATGATATATATTCCTAAATTGTTTTATAATATGACAATCTTCGTTTGTTCGTCTGTACGAGTCAATGTCGAAGTATCTTAATCTCTATTTCCAAACACAGATTTTTCATCAGTTAATTTTTTATTGATTCAGGGCGGTCTTCATTTGAGGTCGTCTGAAAAACCGCTGAGCGGGTTTCATCAAAACATTCATTGAATTTTGTAGATTATCAAAGGATATTCACATGAGCGAAACACAAGAGCTGACTTTTGCCAAACGTCTGAAAGAGCAAACCACCACCGTTCACGACAGCGTGGACAACTTGGTGATGTCTGTCGAGCCGTTTACCAACAAAGAGAACTACATCAAATTTTTGAAACTGCAATCCGTGTTCCACAAAGCGGTTGATCATATCTATAAAGACACCGAGTTGAACAAAGCCATTCCTGAGCTGGAATATATGGCGCGTTATGATGCGGTAACGCAAGACCTGGCGGATTTGGGCGACAAACCCTACGAATACGGCAAACCGCTGCCGCATGAAACCGGCAACAAAGCCATCGGTTGGCTGTATTGCGCCGAAGGTTCCAATTTGGGCGCAGCATTTTTGTTTAAACACGCGCAAAAGCTGGATTACAACGGAGAACACGGCGCGCGCCACCTCGCCCCTCATCCGAACGGCCGCGGCAAACATTGGCGTGCTTTTGTCGAGCATTTGAATACTTTGGGTTTAAGCCCCGAAGCCGAAGCCGAGGCGATTCAGGGCGCAAAAGATGCGTTTGCGTTCTACAAAGTTGTTCTGCGTGAAACCTTCGGCCTGCCTGAAGGTGCGGAAGCTCCGGAAGGCTTTGTTCCACACCGTCATTAATGGTTTGACGATATAAGTAGAGGTCGTCTGAAACACATCTGTATACGCGGATTCATAAATTCTGTTTTCAGACGACCTTCATGCTGATGTAAGTTTACTACCGTTTGGTTATCCGCATTTGCGGTATATTTTAATTGGTTTGTTGTAAATAATTATCAAATATTTTATCATCATCATTCCAAAATACCATTATCACATTCAGGAGTTTTACCATGAAGGAATCATTTAAATTAAGTATGTTGGCGATTGCTTGCAGCATCGCATTGAGTGCATGCGGCTCAAGCGGTGGTGGTACGCCGTCTGCACAGCCTGCACCGACCCCGCAACAGCCGGGCAATAATTCTGGCTCGGGCGGAGGAGGTGATTCAAAACAAACTGAAGACGCTAAGAAAGCCGAAGAAGCCAAGAAAGCCGAAGAAGCTAAGAAAGCTGAAGAAGCCAAGAAAGCCGAAGAAGCCAAGAAAGCCGAAGAAGCCAAGAAAGCCGAAGAAGCCAAGAAAGCCGAAGAAGCTAAGAAGGCCGAAGAAGCCAAGAAGGCTGAAGAAGCCAAGAAAGCTGAAGATGCTAAGAAAGCCAATGAGGCCAATTCAGGTCAAGGTTTTGGCGGCGAAAGCAAAGTAATGAGCAAGGCTTTGGATGGCGGTGTCTTGGTAGCGAAAAAGCGTGAAACCGGCGATTTGGAATATGCCAAAACCGAAGCTCCGACTGCTTCGGATAAAAACAGCGTCGTACTTGATGGTGTCGCCATTAATACCAAAGACGTTAAGGCAGGTGAGTTCACGTTGGGCGAAAGAAGTACGAACGGCGGTAAAGCTGATGCAGCACAATATGCGATACACAGCGGCGACCTGCTGCCTGACGTTCGTTACGGCGGTGTTGCCGATGTAACCAACCTGCGTGATTTCAAACAAGCTTTATTTGTACAAGGTACTCCTGCCGGAAGCGATACTGTTGCCGCTCAAAAAGGCGAAGCCACTTATAAAGGTATCGGTTTGCATTTTGCAAACGGATTGCCGGTCAATACCAGCCTGTTAAACGAGCTTCCTGATACAAGTGCCGAGTCTAAATTGGCAAACCTGTATTCTGCCGCCAGAGCAACCGATGTTACCGCAAAAGTCAATTTCGACCAAAAAACCATCAATGTCGGCATCAACCGCTATTCCGATCAAACGGTTGGCGGTGGTAGCGGTGGCAACAGGATTGCAGGTGTCGTCAAATCCAATGCGCGCGATATGGCGGAAAATCTGTCTTTCAATGGCGATTTGCACGGCAACACCTTCTCCAACAAGCAAGGTACGATGCAAGGCGGATTCTTTGGCGCGAAGGCAGACCAACTTGCCGGTACATATAGTGCGGCAGGCAAAAACCAACGTGATGAAGACGTAGTGGCGCGCGGTGTGTTTGGTGCAAAACGCCAAGATGCAGCAGCTCAAGCAGGCGGACAGCCTGATGCGCCGGTTGCCAAACCTGATGCGCCCGTAACCAAACCTAAAGATGATGCCGCCGCAGCCGAATTGAAAAAAGGTGAAACAGGCGAGCAATACGTCTTATCGAATATCGCGGACTTGACCAAAGTCGTCATCAACGGTACGGCAATCGCGCTGGCACCTGTTACCAACAAGCTCCATCAAACTGAATTGGGTTCGGACTACAAATCGTTTGTTGCTTCAAGCAATTTGAGCAATGTTGTCTTCGGTGCGGCAAAACTTGCCGATAATGCCTACTCCTTGTTTGTTCAAGGGGTAATGAGTGCCTCTCTGCCATCCGGTACGGCTAAATACGCAGGCGAGGTGTTGAATTTCCGTGCCCGCAACTTGGATAATAAGGAAAACTGGGTGGGTGATACAGGAGGCTACCGTACCACCGGTTCGTTTACCGCCGATGTCGATTTCGATGCCAAAACCATCGCAGGTAAAATCAATAGTGGCGACAGATGGTACATGAATGAACAAGCCTTTACTGCCGGTATTTCAGGCAGCAACTTTAACGGCAAATGGACTTCCGGTGTCGAAGGTTCTATATCCGGCGGATTCTACGGCGACAAGGCAGCCGAAATGGCAGGGCGTTACAGTTACAATAAGACACCAGGCGACAACGGTTCTTTGAGTAATAATGCCTTCGGTGTATTCGGCGGTAAAAAACAATAACCTTCTGTTTAAGCTGAAAACAAACCGCCTGAAAGGGCGGTTTGTTTTTGAGTGGGTAGGATTTTCAGATGACCTAAGACTTTTAGAGTAAGTTTGGAGAAAAAGGGATGCAAGATATTTTCCCAAAACAGGGAAGAGGTCGTCTGAAAACTGCATACCCATTCTGTTGTAAAAAATTCTTTTTGCATAGTCATTTCATCCCTAATTTGCTTCACTTGTCCGAACTCAATATAAATTCCGTCCTATATCCGCTATAATCGCAAATCGATTATCCAATGTATAAGACAGGAAAATTCATGTCCCAAAGCCGTTTCAACCAAACCGGCCCCAAAATCGGTCTGAGCGTGCGCCTTGCGGAAACGCAGGCGGAAATTGAAGCAGCACAACGCTTGCGTTATCAGGTATTCGCCCAAGAACTGGGTGCAGAAATCGAAAGCGACGATGGTCGCGATGTCGATCCTTACGACGAACATTGCCACCACCTTTTGGCTTTTGACGACGCAACCGGAGACGTCATCGGCTGCTACCGCCTGATTACTGAAGAAACCGCCAAAAAAGTCGGCGGCTGGTATAGCGAACACGAATTTGACCTGTCCCCTTTGAAAGACATTTTGCCGCAAACCGTCGAACTCGGCCGCGCCTGCACCCACCCCGACTACCGCAACGGCGGATTGGTCATGCTTTTGTGGTCGGGTTTGGTCAAATTCATGAAAGACGAAAACCTGCGCTTTATGATAGGCTGCGGCAGCATTGATATGCACGACGGCGGCAGCGATGCGGCAGGTCTGTATCATGCCCTGAAATCCAAATACCTCGCGCCTGAAAAATGGTGCGTCAAACCGCTCAATCCGCTCAAGTGGGACGAAATCACCCCGTCGGACAAACCGGATGTTCCGCCGCTGATTAAAGGTTACCTCAACGCAGGCGCATGGTTTTGCGGCGAGCCTTGTGTCGATGAAGCGTTCAACTGCGCCGACGTGCTTATCATGATGGACATTACCCGTCTGGCAGATCGTTACCTTCAGCGTTTTGCCCCCAGACTATAAAGACTAAAAGGTCGTCTGAAAACCTTTTCAGACGACCTCAACTATTGTGAAATCAACGATTTTTAGCAATTCCACCCTATACCAATATACACACACCACAACCTTATGATTGCCAAACTGCGTTTTACCTTCCGCCTGCTCTGTATCGGCATCTGCCTGCTTTACGGTATGGCGGAAATGTTCTTCCTGTTTCCCTTTTACAGCAAACGGCGCAAATTGCGTGCCATCCAAATTTGGTCGCTGCGCGTCCTCGCTTCATGCGGCATGAAGCTGGAAACCTTCGGTACGTTGCCTCAGGAAGGGCAGGCACAGTTGTTAATCAGCAACCATATCTCTTGGTTGGACATCATGGCGGTCAACGGCGCATTCCCGGGCAGATTTGTGGCTAAAGACGATGTTGCCAAATGGCCGGTAGTCGGCTATCTCGCCACACAGGCGCAAACCGTGTACGTTTCACGCAATAAAGGCACTAAAGGCAATACCGCCAAAATCGCTACCGTAACCGAAGCCCTCAAAAACGGCGATACCGTGACTATTTTTCCTGAAGGGACGAGTACGGAAGGTTATGAAATCCTCCCGTTCAAACCCAGCTTTTTCCAAACTGCCTACGATGCAGGCATTCCCATTATCCCCATGCTCTGCCGCTACCCCAATCCTGACGGCACCAGTCCGAACCTTCAGGCGGCTTATGTGGACGATACCAGCCTGTGGCAATCCATCTGCATGATTATCAGCCAGCCTTCCAGCAAGGTGGAGCTGCATTTTCTGGAGCCGGTTCCTGCCAAAGAAGACCGCTACGAAACGGCGCTGGAAATACACGGCATCTTGAGCCGAGAATTAAAAAAATTGGGCTGACAGGTCCAAACAAACGAAAATAACTTCAAACCGCTATCCGAACCGTTTCATCAAACCAAACAATAGGAGAAGCCAAATGGAAGAAACATTCGTCCAAACGCTGACCATCGCCGGCTCGGATTCCGGCGGCGGGGCGGGGATACAGGCGGATTTGAAGACGTTTCAGATGCGCGGCGTGTTCGGCACCAGCGTGCTGACCGCCGTGACCGCGCAAAATACGCTCGGCGTATCGGCGGTGCATCTGGTTCCGACCGACATCATCACTGCTCAAATCGAGGCCGTCCGCGCCGATTTTGAAATCCGCGCCTATAAAATCGGGATGCTGGGTACGGCTCAAGTGATTGAATGTGTTTCTGAAAATCTGAAAAAATGCCGTTTCGGCAAGCGCGTCCTCGATCCGGTGATGATTGCCAAAGGCGGTGCGCCGCTGTTGCAGGATTCCGCCGTCGAAGCGATGAAACGCCTGCTGTTGCCCGATACGGACATTCTGACGCCGAACCTGCCTGAAGCGGAAGCCTTGACGGGCGTGCGCATTGAAAGCCGCCAAGATGCGGAACGCGCCGCCAAAATCCTGCAAGATTGCGGCGTGAAAAACGTGGTGATTAAAGGCGGGCATTTGGGCGACAGCCGCAGCGAATACTGCACCGACTGGCTGTTTACGCCGGATGAAGTGTTTGAATTTACCGACCGCCGCTTCCCGACGGCGCATACGCACGGTACGGGCTGTACGTTCTCCGCCTGTATCGCCGCCGAGCTGGCAAAAGGTTTCGAAACACTCGAAGCCGTGCAAACCGCCAAAAAATACATTACCGAAGCGATTCGCAACCCTTTGAATATCGGCGCGGGACACGGTCCGGTCAATCATTGGGCGTATCGGGATTGAATAAGGTCGTCTGAAACGGAAATTTCAGACGACCTCTTGCTATATTTATCAGTCAAATTTGTTTACAATATTGGGCAAACCAACTTCAACTTCGCGGAAGAGACATCATGCAAGTTACATCAAAATGGATAGACGGAATGTGCTTTGTCGGCACGACCGAAAACGGACACAGCGTCGTCATGGAAGGCGCGGCGGCGGAAGGGCAGGCGAAACGCGGCCCCAGCCCGATGGAAATGCTGCTTTTGGGCGTGGCGGGCTGTTCCAGCATCGATGTCGTAATGATTGCCGAGAAACAGCGTCAAAAGGTGGTGGACTGCCAAGCGACGGTTACCGCGAAGCGCGCCGACGATGCCCCGCGCGTGTTCACCGAAATCCACATCCATTTTAAAGTCATCGGACACAATTTGACCGAATCCGCCATCGAGCGCGCCGTGCAGATGTCCGCCGAGAAATATTGTTCCGCCTCGATTATGCTGGGCAAGGCGGCGAAAATCACCCACAGTTTTGAAACCGTCGAAGCAGAGTAATTTTTCAGACGACCCCTCGTATCCTTGGGGTCGTCTGAAAAGCGTTTATAGGCGGAATACTGTTTAAGCGTGAATAAAGACCGCCCGACAAAAAAGCAGATATATTCACGCTACACCATGAATATATCTGCTTGCTTATTGTGGATTCTCTCTCTATCAGCCTTCATAACTTGGCCTTGTGAGGATATTGTGCAAGCTTCACTAGAGATTGTCAACAATTTTTAATTATATCTTAATCAGATTTTGTGCTATATCGAAATGGAATCAAGCAAAAAGCGATAAGGGGCGGGTTGCTGCCGTTGCAAAATTTCTGTTATTTCAAACGATATGACACGCCAGACTATGAGGAGAGCTTAAATAATGAATACCGATAACGATACCCTCCATGCGCCTACCCCTTCTTCCATGATGCCCGCAGGCAGGCATGATTCGGAGCTGTTCCGCGTTTACGCCCTGATTTTGGACGGCATTACCGACCATGTTTTGCTGCCCGGCAAAAAACTGACCGAATCCGAGCTTTGCCGCCAGATGGTCTGCTCGCGTAACACCGTGCGCGGCGCGCTGTCCTTGTTGGCACACGACAAAATCGTCGATTTGCAGCCCAATCGCGGCGCGTTCGTCCATGTTCCCGATTTGAAGGAAATGCAGGACGTGTTCAACGCACGTATCGAAATGGAAAGCATGATTTTGAACCTCCTGTCCGATATGCCCGATTTGGAAACCCGCCTCCAGCCGCTCTACGCCATGATCGAGCGTGAAGAACAGGCGTCCGACAGCGGCGACCGCGTGGGTTGGAACCGCCTGTCCAACGCCTTCCACGTCGAACTCGCGCGCCTGATCGATAACCACGTCTTGTTCGACATCATGAATACCCTGTGCGCCCGCTCTTCGCTCATCGTCGCCGTCTTCGATGCGCAGCGTAATGAAAAACGCGCCATCAATCCCCACACCCATTCCGAACACCGCGAAATCCTCGACTTGCTGGTCAACGGCAAACGCAACCGCGTCGTCAAAGTCATGCGTAAACACTTAAGCGCGTGCGTGGAGCGTTTGGAACGTAAATACGAAGCGGAATAATCCAAATCCAGCAAAAAGGTCGTCTGAAAACCGGATTCAGGTTTTCAGACGACCTTTGGTTTTGGTAAAAGCCAAATCGACGGCTGCCTTTTCCTGCTTCGGGCAAAAGGCGTACAATCCGAATTCAAACGAACCGGAACGAATGGAAACGAATCCAGATGAAACCGAAAATACAGAGACACGAACATATCCTCACGCTCGTGCGCGAGCAACATTTCATGACGGTCGAGCAGCTTGCGGAAGCCTTGGATGTTACCCCGCAGACCATACGCCGCGACATACAGGAATTGAGCGAAAGCGGTCAGTTGAAGCGTTACCACGGCGGCGCGTCGGTCGGCGATATTTCCGGCAGCGCGGCGCAAGGCAAGCGCAATCATTGCCAAAATGAAAAAAACGCCATCGCCCGCCTGATTGCCGCCCACATTCCCGACAATTCGTCGCTGTTTATCAGCATAGGCACGACGATGGAAGCCGTTGCCGCAGAGTTGGTCAAGCAGCGCAAAAACTTGCGGATTATCACCAACAATATTTACGTTGCCTCCATCACGTCCGCGCGCACCGACTACACCGTCATCATCACCTCCGGCGTCGTGCGCCCATTGGACGGCGGGATTACGGGCGTGGCGACGGTTGATTTTATCAATCAGTTTAAAGTCGATTATGCCGTCATGAGTACGCACGGCGTGGAAAGCGACGGCTCGCTTTTGGACTATGACTATAAAGAAGTCAGCGTCATGCAGGCGATGATGACCAATGCGCGGGTCAGGTATTTGGGCGTGGACCACAGCAAATTCAACAGCAACGCCTTGGTCAGACTGGGCGACGTCGGCTCGTTTGACAAAGTATTTACCGACCGCGTACCAGAAGCCGCCATGCAGAAGGTTTTGGGCGATGCGGGCGTAGAATGGCTGGTTGCCGAACCTGTGCAGCTTTGATTTCGGGGGTTACAAAAGGTTAATGAAATTCGGGTACAATGGGGAAGCGTTTTCAGATGGCTGCTATTGGATGGGTAGGTCGTCTGAAAACTAAGCATCCATCCATGAATGTTTTTTTATTTAGAAGAACAGTTTTGAAAAGTCATCAAGATGAATTTCCCCCGTATTAGCGAAAGAACATTTGCCGGCCTATCATTGGCTGGCAGTATCATTATTATCATCACGACCTCGATATGGTTCAGTCAGGCAATACCCGATCGCTTCGAGCTTACATTGATTGCCGGTATGTTGATGCTTGGCTCGGCGAATCTGGTTTATGTCTTGTTTTCCCATCGTTTGCGACCTGCTACTGTGGCGGGCAGCGTGTGGATAACAACCATACTTTGGTTGTTGTTTATGATGGCGGTAGACAGTGCTGACAGTCATAATGACCCTTACTCCCCTAATTACGATCATCACGGATCAGCTTTTTTGTGGCTAGGATTGCCTGTATTTTATGTTGGTTCGCTGATTGCTTCCATTATCGCCACCGCAGCCCGCCCCAAGCTGCTCTCTTTGGAAAAATCCTCGCTTCAAGCATTTTGGGCGTCCATGCGCTGGTCTTTTATCGGCACTACCGGTTTGCTTTGGATTTTTTACCCAATCGCAATTTTGGTTATTTTGGGTATTGTTCTGTTGATTAACCTGCTGGTCAATTTGATCGATTCCTCAACCGCATTCAAACGTCCGGAAGACAATGCTTCCGACCATTCCAATCTTTCATCCGATTCGTAATTGTCCATACAGAGGTCGTCTGAAACGGTTTTCAGACGACCTCTGTACCCCGTATTGACTGTAAAGCCGTCCTGTTTTCAGGTAAAATCGGCACGACATCATATTTTCAGATAGCTCTCGACCATGCTCAACAAAGACCAATTCGCGGACAACCATTTCATCCGCACCATCATCGAAGAAGACCTCAAAAGCGGCAAACACGAAGCCATCCAAACCCGCTTCCCGCCCGAACCCAACGGCTACCTGCACATCGGCCACGCCAAATCCATCTGCCTGAACTTCGGTTTGGCGTATATTTACGACGGCTTGTGCAACCTGCGTTTCGACGATACCAACCCCGAAAAAGAAAACGACGAATACGTCAACGCCATCAAAGAAGACGTCGAGTGGCTCGGTTTCCATTGGGCGGGCGAGCCGCGTTTCGCTTCCAACTATTTCGACCAGCTTTACGACTACGCCGTCGGTTTAATCAAAGACGGCAAAGCGTATGTCGATGATTTGACGCCCGAAGAAATGCGCGAATATCGCGGTACGCTGACCGAAGCGGGCAAAAACAGCCCTTACCGCGACCGCAGCGTCGAAGAAAACCTCGACCTGTTCACACGCATGAAAAACGGCGAATTCCCCGACGGCAGCAAAACCCTGCGCCTGAAAATCGACATGGCTTCGGGCAACATCAATATGCGCGATCCGGTCATCTACCGCATCCGCCGCGCCCATCACCACAACACCGGCGACAAATGGTGCATCTACCCGATGTACGACTACACGCATTGCATTTCCGACGCCATCGAAGGCATCACGCATTCCTTGTGTACGCTCGAATTTGAAGCCCACCGCCCGCTTTACGACTGGGTGTTGGACAACATCCCTGCGCCGCACGCTACCCGCCCGCGCCAATACGAGTTTTCCCGTTTGGAGCTTCTGTATTCCATCACCTCCAAGCGCAAGCTGAACCAACTGGTTTCAGAAGGCCACGTTTCCGGCTGGGACGACCCGCGTATGCCCACCATTTCCGGTATGCGCCGCCGCGGCTACACGCCCGAAGGCCTGCGCCTGTTTGCCAAACGCGCCGGTATTTCCAAATCTGAAAACATCGTCGATATGAGCGTGTTGGAAGGCGCGATTCGCGAAGAGCTGGAAAACTCCGCTCCGCGCCTGATGGCGGTCTTGAACCCGCTCAAAGTGACCCTGACCAACTTTGAAGCCGGCAAAACCCAAAGCCGCCGCGCCGCGTTCCACCCCAATCACGAAGAAATGGGCGAGCGCGAAATCCCTGTGTCCCAAACCATTTACATCGAAGCAGACGACTTTGCCGAAAATCCGCCCAAAGGCTTCAAACGCCTGACACTCGGCGGCGAAGTACGCCTGCGCCACGGCTATGTGATCAAATGCGATGAAGTAGTAAAAGATGCGGCAGGCAATGTGGTTGAACTCAAATGCAGCATCGACCACGACACCTTGGGCAAAAATCCCGAAGGCAGAAAAGTCAAAGGCGTGATTCACTGGGTTTCCGCCAAACACGCTGCCGAAATCAAAGTCCGCCTGTACGACCGCCTCTTTACCGTTGAGCGTCCCGATGCCGTGCACGGCGAAGACG
The DNA here is from genome assembly GCF_940793045.1 of Neisseria sp. Marseille-Q2251. Taxonomy (NCBI): domain Bacteria; kingdom Pseudomonadati; phylum Pseudomonadota; class Betaproteobacteria; order Neisseriales; family Neisseriaceae; genus Neisseria; species Neisseria sp. Marseille-Q2251. The sequence goes on along the minus strand of NZ_CALNWV010000020.1, from coordinate 18,898 downwards.
GCAACTATCTGCCGTTTACCGATTTCCTCAACCCCGAGTCCGTCAAAGAAATCACCGCCTACGCCGAACCCGCAGCCAAAAACCTGCCCGCCGAAAGCCGTTGGCAGTTTGAGCGACTGGGCTATTTCGTGACCGACCGCAAAGACCACCGCCCCGAGCAGCCCGTGTTCAACCGCACGGTCACGCTGAAAGACTCTTGGCAGCCCAAGTAATCTGTTGGCAACAGCCATATTGGAAGGTCGTCTGAAAACTTGGAATCTGGTTTTCAGACGACCTTTGTTGATAAAGGAATGAGATGGAACGTTATTCTGTACATTTGAAACTGCTGGGGATGGCAGTATTGTGGGGTGCGTCTTGGCCGATGGGGCGGATGCTGGGTCAGTCGCTGCCGCCGCTGACGGGCGGGGCGGTTCGGTTTGTATTGGCTTCGGTTTTGTTGCTGGGCTGGTTGTTTGCGCGCAGCAGGTTTGCGACTTTGGCGGCTTTGTCGGCGCGGCAATGGCTGGGATTGACGGTGGCTGCTTCCGTCGGGGTGTGCGGCTATGCGGTGTTTTTCATGCTGGGTTTGCAGGCAATGCCGGCGGGTAAGGCGGCGGTAGTCGTGGCGATGAATCCCGTGCTGACGCTTCTGCTGGCGGCTTGGCTTTTCGGCGAACGGTTAAACGCGAAGATTTTGGCGGGTATGCTGCTGGCGGTCTGTGGTGCGATAACGGCGGTAACGCAAGGGCAGCCGTTGACGGTATTGTCGGGCGGCATCAAGGCGGGGGAGTGGCTGATTTTCGGCTGCGTGGTCTGCTGGGCGGCTTATACCTTAATCGGGCGTGCGGTTTTGCGCGGGATAGACGCGTTGACGGTAACGGCGGCAACGTCGTTCATCGGCGCGCTGATGTTGTCGGTGGTGGCGTTGTGGACGGACGGACTGCCGTTTGAGGCAATGGCGGCGATGGATGCACGCGGTTGGACGGCATTGGCGTGGCTGGTCATCGGCGCGACGGTATTGGCCTACGCGTGGTATTTCGAAGGCGTGAAGACTTTGGGTGCAGGCAGCGCGGCGGCGTATATTACGTTGGTGCCGATTTTCGGTATGCTCAGCTCGGCGTGGGTTTTGGGCGAACCTTTGCATATTTCGCTGATTACGGGCTGCGCGGCAGCGGTCGGCGGCATGACACTGATGCGGTACGGGCAGAAGGTCGTCTGAAAGATTCAAGAGAGGATAAGTTCCTTATCAAACGATGGATGCTCTGTCAGTGTTATAGAAACTCAATCCAGTAGTCTCGGTGTGGTTCGATAATGACCGGTTTGCACCAGAAATATTTGAGGTATCCCAAATTGGCGGGCGTTACGGGGCGGTTGTTCATATTGAATTTTTCAGCACTTTCCCTAGTCAGGAAACATTTGACGGATACATAATGTTTACCGTCTGATTCTCTTTGAATGCCTTCGAAACCGATTCTGTCTCCCACCTTAAACTCTTTGGTAATGAGTCGTCCGAGAAAATAAACGGTTTTGTTTTTCATCAACTCGTAGGCTTTCGCATTTTCTATTTCGGCATTTGTTGCTGCAAACATAATGCAAAAGCTGTCGATAAGGTCTTTCAGGGGCTGCAAATCGTCTTTGGAAAAGATAATGTCCGATGTATCAAGTCCGGATATAACAAGGTTTACATAATAGGGTTGCCAGATAACCGCATCAAGAGACATGCCTAAAGGGATGGTTTGCGCTTTGTAGCCGGTGATTTCAAACTTTCTCCTTTCTTTTTCATATGCCTCTGTTGAAGCAAAGACATGAAGGTTCTCCACTTTCCTGAACGGCCTTTTTTTTACGAAAGCAATGACAGGCCTGTCCAGTCGTTCGAATAAATTGAGGTTGTAGTATTCAATAGGAATTTTTTGCATTGAGACCTTTCTTTTCTATGTTTCGTGGTTTTATTCTAACATATCGCTAAAGCGGCTGTTCCGTTTGCGATAACGTTGTCTGTCGGCTTGTAAACTTGTTTCAGGACAAGGCAGGGGTCGTCTGAAATTTTTGTTCGGGTATTTTTACTTTATTGAAATTGGGTTTCAGACGACCCTTTATTTATAATAGGTAAGTTGAAGCAATATGGCTTTGATAACGAGAGAAATTTCAATATAACGAACAAAGAAAGAATAAATGCTGCTGTTTTATAACTTTATTTGGCTGACGGTGGTCGCCATACTGAGCTTGATGCTTGCCGATATGACGTTGAGAGCTGAAAGACCGTTGTTTAAAGCAATGGCTGTCAGGTTCAATGTGTTTTTGCTGTGCTGTTTGGGCGTTCAGGCATGGAGCATTTGGGTGGGGCAGCAAGAGCCGGAGGAGTATGTGCTTCGGGAGGATACGGTGGTAGACGGTTTTCCATTGCCTGCCGGAACGAAGTTGCATTTTCGGTGGAAAAAGGATATCGAATCTTACGAGTATGCCGTCTTTCCCAAGCCTGTCGAATGGAAGGGCATGATGATTAAGGCGGTGGAACGGAAGTTTTATGATCAACATATGGGCGAAGGCGTCTTTCTGGAGCCAGCGGAAGTAGCCGAACACAAACCGGTTTGGTCGGAAGGTTGGTTGTGCCGTGTGGATGCTGGGGATTTTGGGTGGAAGTATATCGGTGCGTACGATAAGCGAACGTCTGTTCCTGAAGATTACCAACTGACAGGATGTCAGTTGGATGACTCTTTCGCGCTGCCGGTGCCGCAATTGGGCGAAAATGTGAAGCTTGGTTTGCGTGAAGTGAAATATATTGAATCCGATGAATCCGGTAAAGTTTGGCTGGCATGGTTGGCTTCTGAAAATATACCTTTTACAGGCTTGATAACGCTGGACGATAAAAAGAATATTGTGGAAATAGAGATTGAACCCAAACAAACCGATATTTTGGGCTGTGTATTCAACAATGTTTCCCTGCTGACTTGGAAGCTTGGCCAGCCCGATATTTGGACGGTATCGGCCCGCCAAAAAGCAGAAAATGAATTGGTGGAAGAGAATAATGTGAAACAGCCGGAAACTTGCTGGGGGAGAAAACTTGTCTATCAGTATTAATCGGCAGGTAGTCTGAAAAGGCAGCAACCGACTGCCTAGTGTTCAATATTTTTTATCAAGGAAATCATGATGTCCGCTCCGCTCGAAATCGAAACCCACCCTTTTCCTGCCTTGCTGCCGCCGCAGGCGACGGTGATGATGATGGGGACGTTTCCGCCCAAGGAAGACAAACGCGCGATGCAGTTTCATTATCCGAATTTCCAAAACGATATGTGGCGCGTCTACGGGCTGGTGTTTTTTAATGATGCGGCGCATTTCCAGATGCCGGCTGAAAAAGCGTTTGATGCGGAGAAAATCAAGGCGTTTTTGCGCGAACGGGGGATTGCGTCCTGCCCGACCGTGTTAAAGGCGGTGCGGGAACACGGCAATGCGTCCGACAAGTTTTTGCAAGTGGTCGAAACAGTCGATTTGGCGGCGGTGTTGGCGCAGATGCCCGACTGCCGCCATATCTGCACCACCGGCGGCAAAGCGACGGAAATCCTGCTCGATATTCAGGGCGGCGGCATCAAAATGCCGAAAACGGGCGAAACCGTGCCGTTTCCGTTTGCCGGACGGGATTTGACCCTGACCCGCCTGCCGTCCACTTCGCGCGCTTATCCTTTGAGTTTGGCGAAAAAGGCGGCGGCGTATCGGGCGTTTTTCGAAATGGCGGGTTTGTGTGAAAAACAGTTATAATTGCCGACAGTTTCCCCTTTCAGACGGCCTTTAACAGACTGAGGCCGTCTGAAAAAACAGACAAGGAAGAAATCCGATGAAAAACTACCAAGCGCCCGATGAGAAGGGCTTTTTCGGCGAACACGGCGGACTTTATGTTGCCGAAACCCTGATTCCCGCCTTGCAAGAGCTGGCGGATGCCTATAAAGCAGCGAAAAACGACCCGTCGTTTTGGGAAGAGTTCCACCGCGATTTGAAACACTACGTCGGCCGGCCCAGCCCCGTTTACCATGCCGCGCGATTGTCCGAGCATTTGGGCGGCGCGCAAATCTGGTTGAAGCGCGAAGACTTGAACCACACCGGCGCGCACAAGGTAAACAACACCATCGGTCAGGCGCTGCTTGCCCGCCGCATGGGTAAAAAACGCGTCATCGCCGAAACCGGCGCGGGGCAGCACGGCGTGGCTTCCGCCACCGTCGCTGCCCGCTTCGGCATGACTTGCGACGTGTACATGGGCGCGGACGACATCCAGCGTCAGATGCCCAACGTGTTCCGCATGAAATTGTTGGGCGCGAACGTGGTCAGCGTCGACAGCGGCAGCCGCACCCTGAAAGACGCGATGAACGAAGCCATGCGCGAATGGGTCGCCCGCGTGGACGACACGTTCTACATCATCGGTACCGCCGCTGGCCCTGCGCCGTATCCCGAAATGGTGCGCGATTTCCAATGCGTCATCGGCAACGAAGCCAAAGCGCAGATGCAGGAGGCCATCGGCAGACAGCCCGATGTCGCCGTTGCCTGCGTCGGCGGCGGCTCGAACGCCATCGGGCTGTTCCACCCGTATATCGGCGAAGAAAACGTGCGCCTCGTCGGCGTGGAAGCCGGCGGTTTGGGCGTGGACACCCCCGACCACGCCGCGCCGATTACCAGCAAAGCCCCCATCGGCGTATTGCACGGCTTCCGCAGCTACCTGATGCAGGACGAAAACGGTCAAGTCTTGGGGACGCACTCCGTTTCCGCAGGCTTGGATTACCCCGGCATCGGCCCGGAACACAGCCACCTGAACGACATCAAGCGCGTCGAATACACCGTCGCCAAAGACGACGAAGCACTCGAAGCCTTTGATTTGTTGTGCCGCTTCGAAGGCATCATCCCCGCGCTCGAATCCAGCCACGCCCTCGCATGGGCAGTCGCCAACGCGCCGAAAATGGGCAAAGACCAAGTGATTCTGGTCAACCTGTCCGGCCGCGGCGATAAAGACATCAATACCGTGGCGAAGCTGAAGGGGATTGAGTTGTAAAATTTCAGGTAGCCTTTGGGCTACCTGAAATTTTACCTGCATCATCATGCTAGATATTCACCGCCTCCCCTCCCTTCTACTCAAAGCTTGGGACAAAGTGCAAGCCGAACACAAGCGCGAAAAATTCCGCGATAGCGTAAAACGTCAATGGGTGGAACAATTACTTAAAGCCGAACTCAAAACGCGCGGCTTTCAGACGGTCTCCGGTGGTTTTATTTATTGGGTTAAAGACGGCTACATTTTCAGCGTTGTCCAGGCTTATTTGGTGTCCGTGTTTAACGGTCAACCCATCAGTGAGCGTGTATCCATCCGTATAGAAGCCAAACCAGATTGTCTGGATTCGTTGTTTTTCAAACTTTTCGGCGAAGAAGAGATGATTAAAAGCTTCAGCAGCCGACTCAATGGAGAACCATCACTGGGTTTGACAGGGATACAAGACGAGTGGCGCATACAAGAACCCGACTTCGCCCACTTTACGCTTGAGCAAATGCTGGATTGGGTGCGGCAGACTGCCGGGCAAATAGAAGCCGACATTGCCAGCTTTACACAGCAAGTGCCCGACTTAGAGGGTTTCTGCCGCTTCATGCAAAGCCGCCCGTTACAAGGCGGTATGGAAAATGAACTCTATGCACTGGTATTGTTCCACTTGAAGCAATACGGCGAATTGCGCCGTTTCTTGTCCGGCTGCCCCGATTTCTATCAATTTGCCAACGGCACCAACCTGTTTGCCGCTTTGCTACAAATACTGGATGAGCAACCGTAGCCCAGTACGGCCAATCAGGCATTTTCCTACTCAAATCGCTCGGTTCCGCCCATTTGCCTCCGGCCATAAAAAGGCTGCCCGATATTTTCTGCATACTATGCCGGATATTAACCACATCACCAAAAACAGGTTTTCAGACGACCTTTTTCTTATCCGATAGAGACTTTTCAGGTTTTCATCTAATCAGAGTGGGTTAAAATAGCGGAATTTGATATAAACCCTTCTCAGAAAATATGTTGCCCGAACACACTTCCTCCCTGCCCGATTTCGACCGCGCCCATCTGCTCCATCCCTATACATCCATGACCGACCCGTTGCCTGTTTATCCGGTGCGCCGTGCGGAGGGCGTGCATATTGAATTGGCGGACGGCACGCGGCTGATTGACGGGATGTCGTCTTGGTGGTGTGCGATACACGGCTACAATCATCCCGTTTTGAATCAGGCGGTTGAGGCGCAGATTAAGCAAATGTCGCATGTGATGTTCGGCGGTTTGACGCACGAGCCGGCGGTGGAACTGGGCAAGTTGTTGGTCGGGATTTTGCCACAGGGACTGGACCGTATTTTTTATGCGGATTCGGGTTCGGTTTCGGTGGAAGTTGCGTTGAAAATGGCGGTGCAATACCAGCAGGCGCGGGGTTTGACCGCGAAGCAGAATATCGCGACGGTGCGGCGCGGGTATCATGGCGATACTTGGAACGCGATGTCCGTCTGCGATCCGGAAACGGGGATGCATTATATTTTCGGCAGCGCTCTGCCACAGCGTTATTTTGTCGATAATCCGAAAAGCTGTTTCGACGATGAATGGGACGGAACGGATTTGCAGCCTGTCCGCGCCTTGTTTGAAGCGCATCATGCGGATATTGCCGCCTTTATTTTGGAACCGGTCGTGCAGGGCGCGGGCGGCATGTATTTTTATCATCCGCAGTATCTTCGCGGATTGCGCGATTTGTGCGACGAATTTGATATCGTGTTGATTTTTGACGAAATTGCCACCGGATTCGGGCGCACGGGCAAGATGTTTGCCTGCGAACACGCGGAGGTCGTGCCGGATATTATGTGTATCGGTAAGGGTTTGAGCGGCGGCTATATGACGCTGGCGGCGGCAATCACTTCGCAAAAAGTCACCGAAACGATTTCGCGCGGCGAAGCGGGCGTGTTTATGCACGGTCCGACATTTATGGCAAACCCGCTGGCGTGTGCCGTTGCCTGCGCTTCGGTCAAGTTGCTTTTGTCTCAAGATTGGCAGGCGAATATCCGCCGCATCGAAAGCATCCTGAAAGGTCGTCTGAAAACCGCATGGGACATTCGCGGCGTGAAAGACGTGCGCGTTTTGGGTGCCATCGGGGTGATCGAGTTGGAAAAAGGCGTGGATATGGCGCGTTTTCAAGCGGATTGCGTGGCGCAGGGCATTTGGGTGCGCCCGTTCGGCAGGCTGGTGTATCTCATGCCGCCTTACATCATTTCAGACGACCTCTTGACCGAACTTGCCGACAAAACCATACAAATCTTGAAGGAACACAGCAAATGAAAGGCGTTTACTTCGTCAGCGGCATAGACACGGACATCGGCAAAACCGTCGCCACCGGCATGTTGGCAAAACAATTGTTGCAGCAGGGCAAAAGCGTGATCACGCAAAAGCCCGTGCAAACCGGTTGCCAAAACATCGCCGACGACATCGCCGTCCACCGCAACATCATGGGCATACCCATGCAGGAAGCCGACAAACAGCGGCTGACCATGCCCGAAATCTTCAGCTATCCCGCCTCGCCCCATCTCGCCGCCCGTCTGGACGGCAGGACTTTGGACTTGCACAAAATCCGCACCGCCACGCAGCAGCTGGCAGCACAATACGAAATCGTATTGGTCGAAGGCGCGGGCGGATTGATGGTTCCGCTGACCGAAAATCTGTTAACCATTGATTATATTCAGCAACAGGCTTATCCCGTTATCCTCGTTACCAGCGGGCGGCTCGGCAGCATCAACCACACCCTGCTCAGCTTCGCCGTGCTCAAACAATACGGCATCAGTCTGCACAGCCTGATTTTCAACCACATCCACGACAACCGCGACGAGAACATCGCCCAAGACAGCTTGGCGTATCTGAAGGGTCGTCTGGAAACAGAGTTTCCCAACGCGGAGTGGATGGAGCTGGACAAAACGGAGACGGATGAAAGGTCGTCTGAAAACGATTAAAACATGAAACCCATCAATCTAAACCCCATGAATCCCCCTTTAAATTGGCAAGACAAACTTCCCAGCGAGCTGCCGCAAGGCTGGAACGAACGCGCCACCGCTTTGTGCCAGACGCAATCGCTGACCGCCGCTTTACGCGCCTTGGGCGGCAGTTTTACGGTAAAAGTGCTGTATATAGGCGAACTGGACTGGCAGTGCAATCCATTGGGCGAAAACCATGCCGAAACCGCCGCCCCGCAATTCGTCCGCGATGTTTTGCTGCATCTGGACGGTGTTCCCGTCGTACAGGCGCGCAGCGCGTGCAGCCCGCAATCGCAAGCCTGGCGCGGCGTTTTGGATTGCGGCACGCAGCCTTTGGGCGAGCGGCTGTTTGACGGCACGCTGCCCTTGAAGCGTTCGGCATTCGAGTTTTGTCTGATGGAAAACGCAGGTGGTCAGGATGATTTCAGACGACCTGTCGCCGCCCGCAGGTCTTATTTTGATTGGGATGGCGAGGTGTTGGAACTGACGGAATATTTTTTGCTGGGGTTGGCGCAGTTTGTGTAGGACGTGGATATGCCGTTTTTGTATCTTTCTGTAAAAGTTGGGGATAAGAGCCTAGAGAAAATAGTAAAATCTAAAAATTGATTTATAATGAACATAATACGCTAAGCAATAATTACAAATTGATTTATTATACCAATAACATATTTTTCACATTCGCATGAAGATAAGACGTGTTCTCCTACATTTTTTCCCGCGCTATGCCGTCGGACGGATGGTCATATACGGTAAATTGATGCGCATCGACAAGCCTATCGGTACGTTGCTGCTGCTTTGGCCGACCTATTGGGCGTTATGGGTCGCTTCGGAAGGCATTCCGGAAGCGGATATTTTTTGGGCGTTTACCGCCGGTACGTTCTTTATGCGCAGCGCAGGCTGCGTGATCAACGACTTTGCCGACCGCGATTTTGACGGTTCGGTCGAGCGCACGAAAAACCGCCCCTTTGCCCGCGGGTTGGTTTCTAAAACGGAAGCGATTCTGCTGACCGTCATCCTCTGCCTGCTTGCCGCCCTCTGCATGACGCCGCTGAACCTGTTGACTTGGGTGATGAGCGTTCCCGCGCTGTTTCTGGCGATGACTTACCCCTTTACCAAACGGTTTTTCCCGCTGCCGCAGTTTTATTTGGGGCTGGCGTTTTCTTTCGGGATTCCGATGGCGTTTGCCGCCGTCCGCAGCGGCGTGCCTTCTACGGCGTGGCTGATGTTTACCGCCAATGCTCTATGGACGCTTGCCTACGACACGATTTATGCGATGTCGGACAAGGAAGACGATTTGAAAATCGGGATTAAAACTTCGGCAATCACATTCGGCGATCACGATATTTCCGCTTCCATGCTCTGCCATTTTTGGTTTACCGCGCTGATGGCGGTGTTGGGCGTGAAAATCGGCGCGACATGGCCGTATTGGATTATGCTGCCTGCGGTGGTGTGGCTGCAAATCGGTCAATACCATGCCATCAAAACGCGCGACCGCCAGACTTGTTTTAAAGTGTTTTTGGATAACAACTATATCGGTCTGCTGTGGTTTTTGGGTTTGGCGGGGCATTATTTGTGGGCTTTGGCTGCCACGCGGTTGTAAGGTAATAAAATGGTTAACACGTCGTCTGAAAAGGGTTTCAGACGACGTTTTGCTTTTCGGGAAGGACGGATTGATAATAGCGGCGGAGTTTTGTCTGGTAGCCAAACCCGCCGTAAACCACTTGCCGCCGTTTTCAGACGACCTTGTGTATGAGTTAAGAAATATCAAAGAAGCAGCGTTTCTTGTTAGCAATCTGAGTGTAAATTGCGTGTTCAGGATTGAGGTTTGTACAGACAGTCGGTACAATTCCATTTCATTTTGCCACATCAAAAGAGATTTCTATGAGCCTTATCGGCGAAATTTTGCCTTTGTCCCATATCGTTTTAGACTTGGAAGTCGGCAGCAAAAAACGCTTGTTTGAAGAAGCGGGCCTGCTGCTTGAACATGAAGCAGAATTACCTCACGGCGATGTCTTCGACTGCCTGTTTGCCCGCGAAAAGCTGGGTTCGACCGGCCTGGGGCAGGGCGTCGCCATCCCGCACGGCCGTCATGCCTGCGTGAAAAAAGCCACCGGCGCGTTTATCCGCACGAAAGAACCGGTCGCTTTCGATGCGCCTGACGGCAAACCCGTATCCCTGATTTTCACTTTGTTGGTGCCGGAAAATGCGACCGGCGAGCATTTGGAAGTCTTGTCCAAACTGGCGGGCAGGTTCTCGCAAAAAGCCGTCCGTGAAGCCTTGATGTCCGCAACCTCTGCCGAGGAGGTGCGCAAACTTCTGGCAGAAGAGTAAAGAATGCCCAGTATATCCGTCCGCCGCCTGTTTTCCGACAATCAGCACAAGCTCCAACTTGCTTGGGCGGCAGGCAATTCGGGTGCGGACAACCGCATCGGAGTAGAGGCCGACAAACCCGTTTTGGCGTTGGTCGGCCATTTGAATTTTATCCATCCCAATCAAATCCAAGTCGTCGGTGTTGCCGAAGCCGAATATCTCAAGCGCCTCGAATCGGGCGAGTTGAATTACGATTTCGGCGAACTCTTCGATATTCCCATGTCGCTGGTCATCGTTGCCAACGGTCTGGCGGTTTCGCCCAAATTGCGCGACTACTGCCATAAAAACGACATCCCGCTGCTGACCTCCAAGCTCGAAAGCCCGTATTTGATGGACGTGTTGCGGATTTACCTGCAACGCACGCTGGCAACTTCCATCGTCAAACACGGCGTATTCCTCGATGTATTTGAAGTCGGCGTGCTGATTACCGGTCATTCCGGCTTGGGTAAAAGCGAGCTGGCGTTGGAATTGATTTCGCGCGGACACAGCCTGATCGCCGATGATGCGGTCGAGCTTTTCCGTACCGGCCCTGAAACGCTCGAAGGCCGCTGCCCGCCAATGCTGCGCGATTTCCTTGAAGTGCGCGGTTTGGGTATACTCAATATCCGCCACATTTTCGGCGAAACTTCTATCCGCCCGAAAAAAATCCTCCAGTTGATTATCAACCTTGTCGCTGCCGACGACGATTACATGAAGCAGCTCGACCGCTTGAGCATACGCACGGAAACCGAGTCCATCCTCAATGTGAACGTCCGTTCCGTCACCCTGCCAGTCGCCGTCGGTCGAAACCTTGCGGTATTGGTTGAAGCGGCGGTGCGCAACTACATCCTCCAGTTGCGCGGCAAAGACAGCACCAAAGAATTCCTCGAACGCCATCAAACACAACTCAAAGAAAACGAACAAAACCATGAAAATCGTCCTGATTAGCGGATTGTCCGGCTCGGGTAAGTCCGTTGCCCTCAAACAGCTTGAAGACCTCGGCTATTTCTGCGTGGACAACCTGCCGCTGGAAATGCTGCCTTCGCTGGTACTGCACCACATTGAACGCGCCGATGAAACCAAACTCGGCGTGAGCGTCGATGTCCGTTCCGGCATCAACATTCAGGAAGCGCAAGAGCAAATCCAATACTTGCGCGATGAAGGCCATCAGGTCGAAGTATTGTTTGTTGAAGCAGAAGAAAGCGTACTGGTGCGCCGTTTTTCCGAAACTCGGCGAGGCCATCCGCTGTCGGGACTGAACCTTACCCTGCTGGAAAGCCTGCAAAAAGAGCGCGAATGGCTGTTCCCGCTCAAAGACATCGCCTACTGCATCGACACATCCAAAATGAACGCGCAGCAACTGCGTTACGCCGTCCAACAATGGCTCAACATCGAGCGCAGAGGGCTTTTGGTGATCCTCGAGTCTTTCGGTTTCAAATACGGCGTGCCGAACAACGCCGATTTCATGTTCGATATGCGCAGCCTGCCCAATCCCTATTACGATCCCGAGCTGCGCCCCTACACCGGCATGGACGCCCCCATTCAAGAGTATCTCGACCAGCAGCCCTTGGTGCAGGAAATGGTCGATGACATCGACCACTTTATGAACCACTGGCTCCCGCGCCTGCAAAAAGAAAGCCGCAGCTACGTAACCATCGCCATCGGCTGTACCGGCGGGCAGCACCGTTCCGTCTATGTCGTTGAAAAACTCGCCCAGCGCCTGCAAGGGCATTACGAACTGCTGGTCCGCCACAGACAGGCGCACAACCTGTCCGGACGCTGATTCCCCTTTTCAGACGACCTTTTCGATATATAGTGGATTAAATTTAAATCAGGACAAGGCGGCGAAGCCGCAGACAGTACAAATAGTACGGCAAGGCGAGGCAACGCCGTACTGGTTTAAATTTAATCCACTATAAAAGGAGAAACCCATGAAACACATCCTCACCCTCGCACTCGCCTGCACACTCGCCGCCTGCGCCACCGAAGTCCCCGCCTACCGTTGGCACCGCACCGGCGCAAGCGAAGCCGAAGTTTCCCGTCAAATCAATATCTGCAAATCACAAGCGCAACACGACGCCAAACACGGACGCGAATCCAAATCCCTCGAACAATGTATGGACGAAGCCGGCTACTACCGCTACGAACGCGGCAACCTCTAAACCTTGAGCGCCCCAAACCAAAAGGTCGTCTGAAAAACCGCGTAGGCTTTCAGACGACCTTTGCACAGAAAACGGACAAACCTCAGGTCGTCTGAAAACACCGCCGAACCGCTTTTCAGACGACCCCACCGCAAATCAGACAGAAAGAACAAAACATGGCAATCCAATGGTTTCCCGGCCACATGAACAAAGCAAAAAAAGCCATCGCCGAGCGCGCCAAAAGCGTCGATATGGTGATTGAAATGCTGGACGCACGAATGCCCGCCTCCAGCGAAAACCCCCTGCTTGCCCAGCTTTCCAAAGGCAAACCCAAACTCAAAATCCTCAACAAACAAGACCTTGCCGACCCCGAGCGCACCAAAATCTGGCTCGAACACTACAACAGCCGCCCCGATACCCGTGCCATCGCCCTCGATTCCTCCGAAACCGGCGCACACGGCAAAATCACCCAAGCCTGCCGCACCATGATTCCCCACCGCCAAGGCATAGAAAAACCCCTGCGCGTCCTCATCTGCGGCATTCCCAACGTCGGCAAATCTACCCTCATCAACGGCATGATAGGCAAAAAATCCGCCAAAACCGGCAACGAACCCGGTATTACCAAAGCCGAACAACGCCTTTTCCTCGCCGACGACTTCTGGCTCTACGACACCCCCGGAATGCTGTGGCCGAAAATCATCGTCGAAGAAGGCGGCTACAACCTCGCCGCCGGTGGCGCAGTCGGACGCAACGCGCTGGACGAAGAAGAAGTTGCCCTTGAGCTTCTAGACTACCTCCGCCGCCACTACCTCCCCATGCTGCAAGAACGCTACCAAGCCGATAAAGACCCCAGCAGCCACTGGGACGACAACTCATGGCTCGAATGGATAGCCAAAAAACGCGGCGCAGTCCTCAGCGGCGGACGGGTCAACTACCAAAAAGCCGCCGAAAATATCCTCACCGACTTCCGCGAAGGCAAAATCGGCAGAATCACCCTCGAAACGCCGAACCAATGGGAAACATGGCTCAAAAAAGCCCGCCAAAAAGAAGCCGAACTCAAAGCCGTGCGCGAAGCCAGAAAGGCGGAACGCAAAGGGCAGAAGCCTGCGGACGAGTAGGGCGGTATAGTGAAATGCCAAAAGAGGTTTCACTGCCCTCAACAAGGTCGTCTGAAACCTCAGAATAAATTTTTCAGACGGCTTGCTTGTAAAATTTAAAACCAACATATAAAACTGAAAAGAGTCCTTGTTTAAGGTCGTCTGAAAACATCAAAACAATTAAATTTTAACGTTATGACTGAAAAACTCCCTCCCGACGCGCTGATTGAAGCTGCGCTTTTGACCCAAACCGAACCCCTAAACGAAAAATCCATGCGCGAATTGTGTGTGCCGCCGCTGTCTCAGGACAAATTAATCGACGTGCTGGCGCAGTTGAAAACGCGTTGGCAGGGCAGGGCGTTGCAACTGGTGCATACGCACGAGGGCTGGCGGTTTCAGATTGCGCAGGCGGCATTCGAGCGGCTGGGCAGCCTTCAGGAGCAGCGTGCGCCGCGCTATTCCCGCGCTGTGATGGAAACGCTGGCGATTATTGCCTACCAGCAGCCGGTGACGCGCGGCGACATTGAGGGCATACGCGGCGTGGCGGTATCGCAGAACGTGATGCAGACCTTGCAGGACAGAGGCTGGATTGAAGTGATCGGGCATCGTGATTCCGTCGGCAGGCCTGCGCTGTGGGCGACGACGCCGACGTTTTTGAGCGATTTGCGCTTGGACAGCTTGGAGGAATTGCCGCCGCTGACGGAATTAGGCGAATTGGTCTTGCCTGATTTGGTCGAAACGCCGCCGACAGGCGAGGAAGAAGAGCAGGAAGAAGCACCGGAGCGGCTGATTAATTAAAACCAGACCAGATTGGCAAAGGTCGTCTGAAAACTTGAAATGGGTTTTCAGACGACCTTTTTTCAAAAAATAATATCATTGTATTCAGCTTGTTAGATATAAAATAAGAAAAACCTTATTTAAACTATAAAAAATCTTAGTTATAATCAGCATATCTAAAGTTAGCCGCCGATGTGCGGTCGATTTACTAAGGAATACTACCATGCTGTTGACACTTTCCCTGCGCGATTTTGTCATTGTTGAAAACCTCAATCTGGATTTCCAAAGTGGTTTTACCGTCTTGACCGGCGAAACGGGCGCGGGTAAATCGATTACGTTGGACGCAATCGGGCTTCTGTTGGGCGACAAAGCCGATTACAGCCAAGTCCGCAGCGGCGCGAAGGAAGCGCAGTTGTCGGCATTGTTTGACATCAGCCTTTTGCCCGATCTCAAAGCCCAATTGCAGGAGCAGGGTTTTTTGGACGAAGACGCGGAAGAACTCAGTATCCGCCGCATCATCGATGCCAAAGGGAAAAGCCGCAGCTTTATCAATAATCAGGCAGCCACGCTGGCGCAGCTTAAAGCCGTCGGCGGGCAGCTTATCGACATCCATGGGCAAAACGCCCACCATTCCCTCAATCAAGAATCCGCCCAGCGCGAATTGTTGGACGCATTTGCGGGCAGCAAAGCGCAGGCGGAAACCGTCAGACAGCTTTATCAAAACTGGGTCAATGCGAAAAAAGCCCTCCAAGAGGCGCAGGAACACGCCGAGACCATCATTATCGAGCGTGAGCGTTTGGAATGGCAGTTCAACGAATTGAACCAGTTGGACGTCAAACAAGGCGAATGGGAAGCCCTCAGCCAAAGCCACGACAGCCTTGCCCATTCTGCCGAGCTGTTGCAGGCTGCCGAAGAAGTCGGCGACTACATCGATGGCGACAACGGCATCCAACGTCAAATTTATCAATGCCAAAAATTATTGACCAATCTGCAAAACATCGAGCCGCGCTTTGCCGAAAGCCTGAATATGCTGGCGAGCATTGAAGCCGAATTGGGCGAAATCAGTGCCAATATGCGCGACGTCGCAGGCCGCAGCGACATCGATCCTAACGAGTTGGCAGCGCAGGAACAGCGCATGGGTGAACTGATGGGGATGGCGCGGAAATACCGCATCGAACCTGAAGCCTTGCCGCAAAAGCTGGCTGAAATTGACGAGCGCCTGCAAAGCCTGCAAGCCGCTGCCGATTTGGAAGCGTTGACGCAAACCGTTGCCCGCAACCTTGCCGAATATCAGGAAGCCGCACATGTTCTTTCCGCCATGCGCCATCAGGCGGCGGGCAGGTTGGGCGAGGAAACGACCGGACATATGCAGCATCTCGCCATGAAAGGCGCGCGTTTCGACATCGTCCTGCTGCCGTCTTCGCCCACAGCGCACGGTTTGGAGCAGGTACAGTTCCAAGTTGCCGCCAACAAAGGCAATCCGTCCCGTCCGCTGAACAAAGTCGCGTCCGGCGGCGAACTTGCCCGCATCAGCCTTGCCTTGCAGGTGGTTACCAGCCAATACACGCAAGTCCCTACGCTGATTTTTGACGAAGTCGATACCGGTATCGGCGGCGGCGTGGCAGAAATGGTCGGCAAAGCCCTGCGTGCTTTGGGTAAAAAACATCAGGTGCTCGCCGTAACCCACCTGCCGCAAGTTGCTTCCTGCGGTGAAAACCATTGGCAGGTGCGCAAACACAGCGAAGGCGAACAAACTGTCAGCGAAATCAGCGTGTTGGACCATCAGCAGCGTATCGAAGAAATCGCCCGTATGCTTGGCGGCGAAATCATTACCGACACGACCCGCAGCCATGCGGCAGAGTTAATCAGCCTTGCCGCCGCTTAAACGCAGAATCGGAGAGGTCGTCTGAAAAGGAAGTTTGTGTAACCATTCACAAACCGCTTTTCAGACGACCTTTTTGCCAAACCGCCCGCGCCCTTTCAGACGACCTCAATAAAAGGTATGATTACGTCGTTCGTTTATAAGGAAGTTCCCATGAAAGTCCTGTTTATTGCCGATCCGATGGCAAGTTTCAAAACCTACAAAGACACCACCTATGCCATGATGCGCGAGATGGCAAAACGCGGCTGGCAGCTTTTCCATACCTTGAGCGGCGAATTGTCCGTACAGCAAGGATTGGTGACGGCTCAGGCTGCGCCGTTTGAGTTTCTCGGTGCAAAAAGCGACGATGACCATGAATGGTTTAAAGCGGCAGATAAAGTTCAGACGACCTTGAAAGACTTTGATGCCGTCATTATGCGCACCGACCCGCCGTTCGATATGCAATACCTCTACGCCACCCAATTCCTGACGCTGGCGGAACAGCAGGGCGCGAAGGTATTTAACAGCGGACAGGCCATGCGCGATTTCAACGAAAAACTGGCGATTTTGAATTTCAGCCAGTTCACCGCGCCTACGCTGGTTACGACCCGTTCCGCCGACGTCCGCGCATTTTTGAAAGAACACGGCGACATCATCATCAAACCGCTGGACGGCATGGGCGGCATGGGCATTTTCCGCCTGACCGAAAAAGACCCCAATATCGGCAGCATCCTAGAAACCCTGATGCAGCTTGATTCCCGCACCATCATGGCGCAACGCTACATCCCCGAAATCATCCACGGCGATAAACGCATCCTGATTATCGGCGGCGAAGTCGTCCCCTATGCTTTGGCGCGTATTCCGCAAAACGGTGAAACACGCGGCAATCTTGCGGCAGGCGGACGCGGCGTGGCGCAGGAATTGAGTGAACGTGACCGAGAAATCGCCGAAACCCTCGCCCCCGAACTCAAACGCCGCGGCATCTTGCTGGCAGGTTTGGACGTCATCGGCAGCAACCTGACCGAAGTCAACGTTACCAGCCCGACCGGTTTCCAAGAAATCATGAAACAAAAAAACTTCGACGTCGCCGCGATGTTTGCCGACGCTGTCGAAGCTTGGTCTAAACAATAATCCCGAAAGGTCGTCTGAAACCCGAATCCGTTTTAGTAAAACCCGCTTTGCTCGTTTTGGCGAAACTCGCTTCGTTCGTTTTAGCGAAACTCGCTTCGTTCGTTTTAGCGAAACTCGCTTCGTTCGTTTTAGCGAAACTCGCTTCGTTCGTTTTAGCGAAACTCGCTTCGCTCGTTTTCAGACGACCCCTTTTTACAAATATAAATATTGATACAAACATTACTTATGAAACCATCTTCTTACGCTGCCGATAAAAAAGGTAAAAGCGGTATCAAACGCATCATCAACGCATTCGGCTATTCCAAAGACGGGCTTGCCGCCGCCTACCGCTATGAAAGCGCGTTCCGCCAAGTATTGTGGCTGAACCTGATTTTGATTGTCTTGACCTTCATCCTCAATTTCGACTCCGCGACCAAAATGCTGCTGATTATTGCGTCGTTTGTTTCGCTGATTACCGAATTGTTCAACACCGCCGTCGAAGCCGCCGTCGACCACACTTCCACCGAAAAACACGAATTGGCAAAACGCGCCAAAGATGCTGGCTCCGCCGCGCAATTGCTTGCTTTGACGATGCTGGGTATCGTGTGGGCGATCGCATTGTGGCGCGGGTATGTTTAAATTTACTTCGAGATGATTTATACTTACTAAGTATTAATTCTCATGAATTAATTTGAATCATTTTGTTTAATCTGAGTCAAAGCATTCAGACGACCATTGCATGTAGGATGAGAACAGTATTACCGACATGCAATGTCGCGCGGAAAGCTTTTGCCGCAACAAAACCACCCATTTCATCATAAAGGAGCAATACATGAAAAAATTATTGGCAACCCTGATTGCAGCAGGTTTGGTATCCACCGCTTCCGCAGCCGGTGTTCACGTTGAAGACGGTTGGGCGCGTTCTACTGTCGAAGGCATGAAAATGGGCGGCGCGTTCATGAAGATCCACAACGATGAAGCTAAACAAGACTTCTTGGTCGGCGGCAGCAGCCCGGTAGCCGACCGCGTTGAAGTGCATACCCATGTCAACGACAACGGCGTAATGCGCATGCGCGAAGTTAAAGGCGGCATCCCGCTGGAAGCAAAAGGCGTAACCGAGCTGAAACCGGGCAGCTACCACGTTATGTTCATGGGTCTGAAAAAACCGCTGAAAGAAGGCGAAAAAGTACCTGTTACCCTGAAATTCAAAAACGCCAAACCTCAAACCGTACAATTGGAAGTGAAAACCGCACCGCAATCCGGCATGGATCACGGTCACGGCCATGGTCACGGTGGCGCGCATCAACACTAATCGTTCATAGTTTGAACTCAAAAGGTCGTCTGAACATTTTCAGACGACCTTTTTGTTTGGCTCAGTTTCGAGTTGATGCAATATAGTGGATTAAATTTAAATCAGGACAAGGCGACGAAGCTGCAGACAGTATAGATATAGTTAATTAAAAACAAAATAGTACAATACTCAACTTTTAAGGTCTAACCATGGCATACTCTGCGGACTTAAGAAACAAAGCTTTAAACTATTACGAACAATGCAAAAACATCAGCCAAACCGC
>NZ_CALNWV010000019.1:0-40958 GCF_940793045.1 Neisseria sp. Marseille-Q2251 | reverse complement strand
TCGGCAGCAACGGCGGCAACGTCAACACCGCACCGCCGTCAGTCGAAGCAGACGGCAAAGCAGGCTTGGGTAATATCAAAAACATTACCCTGGTGGACAACAGCACCAATCCGAACGTGACCAACGTCACGAACGAGACCAAGATTGCCCAGTCCAACGGTTACAGCCTCGTGACCTACAACGTCGAAGACCAAGGCATGTACGTGACCAACAACGTCATCGAAGCCGTAGGCCGTATGAACGAACAAGGTATCAAGTTCTTCCATACCAACGACGGCGAAGTGAACCCCGACGTACAGGCACGCAACGGCGAAGACTCCAGCGCGAGCGGCGCATACGCCACGGCGGTCGGCTACCAGGCCGCTTCCAAAGGCACCAACGCCATCGCCATCGGTAAAGGCGCCAAAGCCAACGCCGAGAACACCATCGCCATCGGTACCGGCAACATCGTCAGCGGCAAAAACTCCGGCGCCATCGGTGACCCGACTGTAGTAAGCGGCAACAGTTCTTACTCCATCGGTAACAACAACAACGTATCCGCCGACAACGCCTACGCACTGGGCAGCAACATCAAAGCCACGGTTAAAGACTCCGTCTACCTCGGCGACCGCGCCCAAACCCAAGGCATCCGCACGGCTGATGCGGCCAAAGGCGAAGCCTACACCTACGGCGGCTTGAACGACAAAGCCGTGGCAGGCAAAGCAGGTTCGGCTGCCGCAGCGAACAAAGTCGCAGGCGTCGTGACCGTCGGCAACGGTACGGACGAGACCCGTCAGGTACAAGGTGTGGCGGCAGGTGTGGTATCGGCGGATTCGACCGATGCGATCAACGGCAGCCAGTTGTATTACACCAATCAGGCGATTGCCAACGTAGCGACACAAGCGACGGCGGCGAAAACCGAAGTTACCGCAGGTAAGAACGTCGTCGTTAACCAAATGACCGGCAACAGCGGTCAGACC
The DNA here is from genome assembly GCF_940793045.1 of Neisseria sp. Marseille-Q2251. NCBI lineage: Bacteria > Pseudomonadati > Pseudomonadota > Betaproteobacteria > Neisseriales > Neisseriaceae > Neisseria > Neisseria sp. Marseille-Q2251. The sequence continues at coordinate 39,999 of NZ_CALNWV010000019.1, read as the reverse complement.
GTGTACAACGTTGCTACTACCGATAAACTCGACGTAACCAGCGTGACCGCAGGCGGCGTAACCGTTAACGCGCAAGGTGTCAGCATTGCTGCTCCGACCGCTAACAATCCGGCGAATACCGTCAGCCTCAGCCCGATTGGTCTGAACAACGGCGGACAACGCATCACCAACGTTGCTCCAGCGAAAGAAGGTACCGATGCGGTCAACCTGAACCAGCTTGCCGGCGTGGGTAACGCCCTGCAAAACAACATCGAACGCGTCGGCAAAAAAGCCTACGCAGGTGTAGCGGGTGCGATTGCACAAGGCTCGATTCCGCAAGTAACCCGTCCGGGTGCGACCGGTATCGGCGTGGGTAGCGGCTACTACGGTGGTCAATCCGCCATGGCAATCGGCGTGTCTGCGATGAGCGACGGCGGTAACTGGGTTGTTAAAGGCAACTTCTCTGCCAACACAGACGGCCACGTCGGTGTCGGAGCAGGTGCGTTGTACCAGTGGTAAGCTAACGGCTCTTAGCTGAAGCAAAGGTCGTCTGAAATCCAAAACAGGGTTTCAGACGACCTTATATATTGCGCTCCATCAGGGGCGCATATTTTTAATTCTTTTTATATGAACGAAGGGAGTGTGAAGAAAGCAATTGCGAATAGAGCGGATTCGTATATTGTGGATATAAGACGGCGGGCATCAAGCAAAACTAAAAACTATTTGCAGAAGGGCGGTAGCGTTATGGAGAAAGTTGGGCAAGGGTAAACCGAAGTGGAAATATCTGTGCCAGAAATGGCAGCTCATGGCTTGGCTTGTTTGTATTTGAATCCACGACAGTCCAGCATATCTGCTGTTTGCCGTCTTATATAGTGGATTAACTTTAAATCAGGACAAGGCGACGAAGCCGCAGACAGTACAGATAGTACGGAACCGATTCACTTGGTGCTTCAGCACCTTAGAGAATCGTTCTCTTTGAGCTAAGGCGAGGCAACGCCGTACTGGTTTATAGTTAATCCACTATATTTGCTTGACTGTTTTCTCTATTCTTGATTTGCATCGTTGTAAAAAAGGTCGTCTGAAACCGAATACATTGGTTTCAGACAACCTTTCATTTTGGTGTCGTGTTTAAGCAGATTGTTCTTTTTTATCTCCGTTCCAAGGCGCAACTTTAAACAGCAGCAACATACCCGGAATCCCCAACATAAAACACAGCCAGAAGAAATTGACATAGCCCATCTTTTCAATCAGAAAACCTGCTGACGCATTCATAAACGTACGCGGTACGGCGGATAGGCTGGACAGTAGCGCAAACTGTGTGGCTGTAAATGCAGTATTGGTTTGTTGCGCCATGTACGACACAAATGCCACGGTACCCAAGCCCACGCCCACTGCCTCGGCAGCAATGACGACTGCCAGCATGGTTCGTTCTGATGCGCCCACATGCTCGAAATGCCCGAAACTTGCTAGCCATGCAAAACCTAAAATCGTGACCCATTGCACCAAGCCGAACAGCCACAATGCACGGTTCACCCCCAACTTAGTTACCCAAATACCGCCGATAATCCCGAAAATTACCGCCGGCCACAGTCCCGCGTTTTTCGCAATCAGGCCCATGTCAGTTGGTGAGAAGCCCATATCGATATAAAACGGGTTTGCCAGCGCAGTTGCCATACTGTCACCCAGTTTATACAGCACGATAAAAGCCAAAATAATCAACGCCTGTTTAACGCTTTGACGGGTAAAGAAATCACGGAAAGGCTCGATAACGGTATCTTTCAAGCCTTTTGCACCGATGGGTTGTTGTGCCGGTTCTCGCGCGACAAATAAAGTAGCCAATAAACCCGGAATCATGAATAGAGCGGTAATGACGAATACAGATGACCAAGGCATCCTATCGGCTAAAATCAGACTTAATGAAGCTGGAATCAGCGAGGAAATACGATAGGCATTCACATACAGCGAGTTACCTAAAACCAACTCTTCATCGGACAACACTTCGCGACGGAAAGCATCAATCACAATATCCTGACTGGCAGAAAAAAATGCTACTACCAAAGACAGCCCCAAAATAATCGACAAATGTTCTTGTGGGCGGACAAACGCATAGGCAGCCAAAAGCAGCAAAAGCGCGATCTGCATCACCAACATCCAACCGCGTCGCAAACCTAAAAACGGCAGGCGTACAGAGTCCAGAAGCGGAGACCAGATAAATTTCCAAGTGTAGGGAAAACCAATCAGAGCAAACAGCCCGATGGTTTTCAAATTAACCTCGTTGAGGCGCAGCCACGCAGGAATCAGGCTATATAGGAAATAAAGCGGCAGCCCCGATGTGAAGCCCGTAAAAATACAAATCAGCATATTGCGCGAAAAAATCCGCTGCATCGTGCTTGGTTGGGAATCAGTCATAATGAATGAGCAGTACAAAAAGAAAGGCACATTGTAACAAATCCTGAGAAGCAGGGCGGTATTGCCTACTGTAAGGGTTTAAAAACAAATGAGAGGGCATGAAGTGCCGCAATGTGTGTCAAAGAGCTGCTTGGTATCTGGATGGGGTCGTCTGAAAATTTAGATTCCGTCAGTAAGAGACAAGCGGCAATATAGTGCCGACTATTCATTTATAGTGGATTAACTTTAAACCAGTACGGCGTTGCCTCGCCTTGCCGTACTATCTGTACTGTCTGCGGCTTCGTCGCCTTGTCCTGATTTAAATTTAATCCACTATATTTATTCAATTGCCGATTGTTTCCACTATCGTTGCCAGAGTTGCATAGAAAAGTTAATATCCGTTAAATTATGGCAATCGCCGTCATACATAACAACCTACAAAGGAGCAAACTATGAACTTTCTGACTGCCGTCAGCCGACAAATGACCCGATTCACCGCCCTGATTATCGTCCTTGCCTCTATCGTCGCCTTTATCGAACCCGCTACCTTTTCATGGGTGAAAGGCGACACTCAAGTCGTCGTACTCGGCATCATCATGCTCGGTATGGGCATGACTTTGGGCAAAGAAGACTATCAAATTTTGGCTAAACGTCCGCTCGATATTTTCATCGGTGCAGTCGCCCAATACACCATCATGCCGCTGCTCGCCATCGGTATTGCCAAAGCCTTCAACCTCTCGCCCGGATTGACGCTGGGTCTGGTTTTGGTCGGTACTTGCCCTGGCGGTGTTTCGTCCAACATCATGAGTTTCCTTGCCAAAGGCGATGTTGCCTTCTCAGTCGGCATGACCACCGTCTCCACCGTCCTTGCGCCCGTTATGACCCCGCTGTGGATGACTTACCTTGTCGGACAAACCGTCGAAATGGACGGCTGGGGCATGTTCAAGTTTATGTTGCTCGTTACCCTGTTGCCCGTTGTTATTGGCTCTGCCGCCAATATTTTGCTGCACAAAAAACACTGGTTTGAAGATGTTCGCGCCATCATGCCCGCCGTCGCCGTGGTTGCATTTGCCTGTATCGTTGGCGGTGTTGCCGCCGTTCATGGCCACCGCTTCGCCGAATCGGCCCTCGTTATGGTCCTTGCCATTGCCGCCCACAATATCGGCGGCTATATCCTCGGCTATTACAGCGGCGCACTGGTTGGTATGAACACAGCCAAAAAACGTACCCTCGCCATTGAAGTCGGCGTACAAAACGCCGGTCTCGCCACCGGTCTGAGTGCCAAATTCTTCCCGGGTAACGCCGAATCCGCCGTTGCCACCGCCGTCGCCTGCGTCTGGCACTCCGTATCGGGAACCGTCTTGGGCAATTTGTTCGCTTGGTGGGATAAGCGCAAGCAATAATCTGCGGTATTCGGTTGCAAACCTTACACAATAATCAAAAGGTCGTCTGAAAAACATTTTTCAGACGACCTTTTTGTATCATGCGGATGAAAACGGCTTTAGCTTTAGCTGTTTTTCAATCCCAAGACGTCCTGCATATCGTATAAACCCGTTTTGCCGTTGACCCAAATTGCGGCGCGGACGGCGCCGGCGGCGAAGGTCATGCGACTGCTGGCTTTGTGGGTGATTTCGACGCGTTCGCCGTCGGTGGCGAAGAGGGCGGTGTGGTCGCCGACGATGTCGCCTGCACGGACGGTTGCAAAGCCGATGGTGGACGGATCGCGCGGGCCGGTGTGGCCTTCGCGGCCGTAAACGGCGCATTGTTTGAGGTCGCGGCCGAGTGCGTCGGCGATGACTTCGCCCATGCGCAGGGCGGTACCGCTGGGGGCGTCGACTTTGTGGCGGTGGTGGCCTTCGATGATTTCGATGTCGTAGCCTTCATTGAGGACGCGGGCGACGGTGTCAAGAATGTGGAAGGTAAGGTTGACGCCGATGCTGAAGTTGGCAGCGAAGACAACGCCTGTTTTTTCGCCTGCGGCTTGGATGGCGGCTTTGCCTGCGTCGTCGAAACCGGTGGTGCCGATGATGATGTTGACGCCTTTTTCAACACATTTTTGCAGGTGTTTCAGGGTCGGCTCGGGGCGGGTGAAGTCGATGAGTACGTCGCTTTGGGCGAGGACGGCATCAACGTCGTCTGAAATGGTGATGCCGGTTTTGATGCCGGAGGCGAAACCTGCGTCCAAGCCTAAGACTTCAGAGTCGGAGTGTTCGAGTGCGCCGGAGAGGACGGTGTCGGGATGGTTGTTGACGGCTTCAACCAGTACGCGCCCCATGCGGCCGTTGACGCCGGCGATGGCGATTTTTAATGCGCTCATGCGTTTTCCTTGTGATTATTGTGCGGTTTGGGCTGCTCTTTGTTCGGCTTGCAGGGTTTCGATGGATTTTTGGATGGCATCGCCTTCCGCGCGGACAAGGACGTCGTTTTCAAAATAAACGGTGAGGTTGCTGCGGTCTTTGATGATGCCGTTGCGGCTGGTATTGAAGGTGTAGTCCCAGCGGTCGGCATGGAATGCGTCGCGCAGCAGCGGGGTGCCGAGCAGGAGTTGGACTTGGTCGCGGCTCATGCCTGCTTGGAGGGAGACGACGGCGCGGGGATCAAGTTCGTTGCCTTGGATGACTTTGAGTTTGTAAGAGGGGAACAGGGAAACGCGTTCGGCGCTGCATGCGGAAAGTCCGATGAGGGCGGCGAGGGCAAGACAGAGGGTTTTGTTCACAGATATGCCTTTCTGTTCGAATTCGGGTGGAAGGGTATCATTGCTTGAATATTTCGAAAAAGCAAACGATAATCATCTCTTTGATTATAATTTCAGCCAACTATCGTTTGTATGCAAATAGGACTTGTGGTTTTATTGCAAACCGCTATGGTGTAATGGGCTGAAATTGCGTATTATAACGTCTATTACTTTACAGGGATATTGAATATTATGGAAAAATTCAGCAATATTGCGCAATTGAAAGACAGCGGTTTGAAGGTTACCGGTCCGCGTTTGAAAATCTTGGATTTGTTTGAGTCTCATGCTGAAGAGCATTTGAGTGCTGAAGATGTGTACCGTATTTTGCTGGAAGAGGGTGTGGAAATCGGCGTAGCGACGATTTACCGCGTATTGACCCAGTTCGAGCAGGCAGGCATTTTGCAGCGCCACCATTTTGAAACCGGCAAGGCGGTTTACGAATTGGACAAAGGCGACCACCACGACCATATCGTCTGTGTGAAATGCGGCGAGGTAACGGAATTCCACAATCCCGAAATTGAAGCCTTGCAAGACAAAATCGCGGAAGAAAACGGCTACCGCATCGTTGACCATGCGCTTTATATGTACGGCGTGTGCGGCGAATGCCAAGCGAAGAGCAAACGCTGATTCCCGTTTTAAAAGATGTTTGATGTTCAGGCGACCTCGGATGAGAATTTGGGGTCGTCTGAAATTTTTTGCGGAACATGAATAGCGTACTACTGAGAACTAGAAAATATTTTAGGATTTCCGATGAGTATCCCCTTGCTTTACCCTAATGATTATACTTTTCCCGATCCGTTTTACGCGCTGGAAGAATGCGACGGCGTGGTCGGTATCAGCCGCGATTTGGATACGGGACGGCTGCTGTCGGCGTATCGGCAGGGGATTTTCCCGTGGTTCAGCGAAGACGGCTGGTTTTTTTGGCATACCATAGATCCGCGCGCCGTCATCGTGCCTGAAAATCTGCATATCGGGCGTTCGTTGGCGAAAACCTTGCGCAACAAACCCTATCGGGTAACGGTCAACCAATGTTTCGAAACCGTCATTGCGCATTGCGCCGCCTTTCCGCGCCCCGGTCAGGACGGCACATGGATTGTTCCCGAATTCCAAGCCGCTTATACCGAGCTGCACCGCTTGGGGCACGCGCATTCGTTTGAATGTTTCTATCCCAATGAAACAGGTCGTCTGAAACTGGCGGGCGGCTTTTACGGCGTACAAATCGGACGGGTGTTTTACGGAGAATCCATGTTCGCCCTTGAGTCGGATGCCTCCAAAGTCGCCTTCGCGCGCGCCGTCCCGTTTCTTGCTAAGTTGGGCATCGAGTTGATTGACTGTCAGCAAGATACCCTGCATATGCATCGTTTCGGTTCGGAACCGATACCGTTCGCCGAATTTCAGACGACCTTGCAACGCTTGAACGCTTTGCCTTTGAAGGAAGAACTGGGTGCACGGATAGTAGGTGGAACGTTGGAATAGCGGCAAGATATATAGTGGATTAACTTTAAACCGGTACGGCGTTGCCTCGCCTTAGCTCAAAGAGAACGATTCTCTAAGGTGCTGAAGCACCAAGTGAATCGGTTCCGTACTATCTGTACTGTCTGCGGCTTCGTCGCCTTGTCCTGATTTAAATTTAATCCACTATAGAATCGGCTTCGAGCCAGAAGCGAATAGCAAAAGGTCGTCTGAAAACTCAAAAATGAAGTTTTCAGACGACCTTTTTTAAAGATTACGCCTTACAAAGCAAATTCAGCCACGACCGGCGCATGGTCGCTGGGACGTTCTTGCGCGCGCGCGTCCAAATCGACATAAACGTCTTTCAACACGGCAGACAGGGCGGGGCTGATGAGCTGATGGTCGATGCGCAGTCCGAGTTTGCGTTGAAACATTGCGCCGCGATAGTCAAACCAAGTGTAAAACGCGCCTTCGGGGTGGATTTGGCGTAGGCTGTCGGTCAAGCCTAAATCCAGCAGATTTTTGAACCACTGTCTCTCGATGGATGAGCAGTGGATTTTTTCATGCCATTTTTCGGGGTCGTAGCAGTCGGCATCGGCAGGCGCGATATTGAAGTCGCCGAGCAAGACCAGTTTTTCGTGGCGCGTCATTTCGTCGCGGACAAATTCGGTCAAAGCGGCAAACCATTGTTCTTTATATTGGAATTTTGGGCTGTCGAGGGCTTCGCCGTTGACGCAATAGACATTGATGACGCGCACGCCGTTGACGGTTGCAGCGATGACGCGGCGTTGCGGGTCGTCGGGCAGAGTGGGTAGACCGACGTGCACGTCTTGCGGTTCGCTGCGGCTGATGATGGCGACGCCGTTGTAGGTTTTTTGTCCGCTCCAAACGCTGTGCCAGCCCATCATTTGCAGGGCGGCGGCGGGAAATTTGTCTTGGTCTAGCTTGAGTTCTTGCAAAACAAGGACATCGGGCTGATGGTCAGCAAGCCAGTTTTGCACCTGCGGCAGGCGCACGTTGAGGGAATTGACGTTCCAAGTGGTGATTTTCATGCGGATTCCGTGTGTGAGGGTCGTCTGAAAAGCATTTCGGGCTTATCGGGCAGAATAAGGACAAAACAAAAGCGGTTCATGAAAACCGCTTTGTTGGGTAAACGGGACGCTATTGTATCATCAGGGGATTTCGGCGGCTGCCGGTTTTGAAACAAAAATCCGTTTGAGAAAACAAGGCTCAACAGCCTTTAGGCGGCTTTACGGTTTTCCAAATTGCGCAACGTATCGAGGATGACGGCGGCTTCTTCGGATACCAGCCGGTATTCGATGATGCGGTGGTAGCGGGTGAAATCGATCAGACCTTCGGAACGCAGGCGCGCGAGATGGTTGGAAACGGCGGTCGCAGGCTGTCCGAGCGCTTCGGATAATTCGGCGATGCTGCGTTCGCTGTCCATCAGCATGAACAAAATGGTCATGCGGTCGGGGTTGGCGATGAGTTTGAGAAGGGAAGAGAGACGTTTGGTTTCCATAGTGAGGCTTTCTTTATCAGTAAGATTGGTTTTTAGGGGCTGAAACGGTAGGGCAAAATGAGTTTGATTCTTTTTGCGTTTATCCGTAAATTCAACCGTTTATATCGGGTAAGTATAAAGCAAGCAGCGTGAAAAAGGAGTATGTCCGTTAAAATTTATCGTAAATAATTGTTGTTTCGCCGTCTTTTGAGACAGTAACCGAATCGGGTAAATATGTTTTTGGAATGTGGATAAAGGTTCTTATTTTATTTTTGTGTTTATAAAAACTAAAGAAACTATTTCTATACAAAGTGTTATCGGCGGTGTCGTATTTGGGAACTGTGTTGGGAGGTTGGAAATATTATTGGGGTCGTCTGAAAACAGAGGCAGGGAAGGGCTGTCGGGGAGTGTGATATTTTGCCGACACTTAAAGAGGTGTGGCGGATTGATGTCACAGATTATTTTTGTAGCGGGATTGGGTTTTTGGAGATTTGCGCGTCGGTTTCGGATTAATTTATGATGAATGCTTGAGATTGAATAATCAGGAGATTTTTTGGATTTGGAAAGTGAAGGGATGGAAACGGTCAGGCAATGTCAGTCTGAAGAATGACTGATTCAAAAAATGATAAGCGGTGTAAATTTTATACAAATGGTATTTTTTATTGTAAATAATATAAATTGCGTTATAATCATAAAAAATTACATTAGCATTATAAATAAGCTAATACATTATAAAAAATAACATTTTTGCCGTCTGTATGGGGTATGGGGAGTGCTGTTCATGCAGGAGCGGCAGTATTTGCGGGAAAATATCATTTATGGATACCGACTTTCTGTCTTCGGGCGGTCTTGTGCTGACGGGCTGTGCAGCGGCATTTGTGCTGGCAACCTGCCTGTCTAAAAATACGCCTGTCAAACAATTTATCAGCCGTTTCGCCGTCAATGTCCGTGCGGATTGCAGCTTGGACGAATCTGTCTATCATGAGTTTCGCGGCTTGGATATTTATCGGGACGGGCAGCATGAACAGATTGATTATGTTTATGTGTCCTGTTTCGGGATTTTCGTGGTTGCCACGCCGAATTATCAGGGCAGGATTTGGGGCGACGACGGCAATGGGATGTGGACGCAGAAGTTTCACAAAAGCAAGACGCTGTTCCCGAACCCTTTGTTGAAAAACCAGCAATACATTCGGATTTTGTCCGAGAAGCTCCACCTGCCGACGCGGGCGTTTTCTTCGGTGGTGGTTTTTCCGGGTAATTGCCAATTTCAAACCATGATGCCGGACAACGTTACGGAAGACTCTGATTTTGCGGAATATATTTCACAATATACAGAAGTCGTGCTGATGCCCGAAGAAGTCAAGCAAATCAGGGAAGTGCTGGAAGGCTATGAATTTGATTTGGTTTTCAACCGGCAGAGGTTTGAATCGCATGTATGAACAGGGTGGGGCGGTTTGGACAGATTGGGCATAATCGGTTTTTATGTATTGCAGATTGCCCACTTTATAAACCTTCCCAAAAAAAACGTCGTCTGAATCGTTTTCAGACGACGTTTTTCTTCAGATGTTTTTAAGGTTCCGAACGCCCCAAAACCATCGCGTCCCCGTAGCTGAAAAAACGGTATTCATGTTCGACCGCATGGCGGTATACCGAGCGGATGTGTTCCATGCCCGAAAACGCGCTGACGAGCATCAGAAGCGTGGATTTGGGCAGGTGGAAATTGGTAATCAGGCGGTCGATGACGCGGAAGCGGTAGCCCGGCGTAATGAAAATATCGGTGTCGCCCTGTCCGGCTTTCAGACGGCCTGTCTCGCGCGCGGCGGATTCGAGGGCGCGCATGGAAGTGGTGCCGACTGCCCAAACTTTGTTTCTGCGCGCATGGGCGGCTTCAATGGCGGCGACGGTTTCGGGCGGTACGTCAAACCATTCGCTGTGCATTTTGTGTTCTTCGATTTTGTCCACGCGCACGGGTTGGAACGTTCCCGCGCCGACGTGCAGGGTGACTTCCGCCGTTTCCACGCCTTTGGCTTTCAGACGACCTAAAAGCTCGTCTGTAAAATGCAAACCTGCCGTCGGCGCCGCGACCGCGCCCTGATGTTTGGCATAGACGGTTTGATAGCGCGTGTCGTCATCTGCGCCGGCAGCGCGTTCGATATAGGGCGGCAGCGGCAAATGGCCGTTTTGCTCCAGCAGCTCGTAAACGGTTTGTTCGCCTTCAAAGCGCAGGCAAAACAGTTCGTCCGCACGCTCAACCATGACGGCACAAATATCGCCTTCAAAAATCAGCTTCGTGCCGGGCTTGGGCGATTTGGACGAGCGGATGTGCGCCAGCGCGGTGTGGTTGTCCAAAATGCGCTCTATCAAGGCTTCGATTTTGCCGCCGCTCTCTTTTTGTCCGAACAGCCGCGCTTTCATGACTTTGGTGTTGTTGAACACTAAAACGTCGCCCGCCTCAATATAATCAGGCAAATCGCCGAACACGCGGTCTTGCAGCGGCATATCGGGCAGCGCGACCAAAAGACGGCTGCTGCCGCGCACTTCGGGCGGATGCTGGGCAATTAATCGGTCGGGCAGGGTAAAATCGAAATCGGAAATGTCCATAATCTTATTTTGATGCTTACAAATTTTGTCAGGCGGTCATTATACGCACTTTGGCTTTTTTCAGACGACCTTTTCCCTTCATAAACCAACAAATTAGAATAAACACTCGTTGAAAAAATACGCATTCGGACGAATTTTCCGAATCTGCCCGTTTTGTTCAAAAACCGCCTTTTTTCGAGATTTTGCTAGACATTTGTCGGCAAGTTCGGGAAAATAGTCAAATTCATTTACGGGGTTTCTGCTCCTGCGAATGCCCTTTATGCAACCCAATACCGTCCGGCTTGCGCCGTTGCCGCAGGCCGGTTGTTTTCTGAAATATCACGCAACAAACACGGCCGCTTCACGACATTTGGGCCGTATCGTAAAGGAACGAAAATGGATTTGCGCAAATTAAAAAAACTGATTGATTTAGTAGAAGAATCAGGTATCGCCGAAATCGAAGTGACCGAAGGCGAGGAAAAAGTCCGCATCACCCGCGCCACCGCCGCTCCGGCTCCCGTTTATGCAGCACCCGCCCAAGTTGCGGTGCCTGCCCCTGCACCCGCCGCCGCGCCTGCCGCAGCAGCAGCCCCCGCTCCCGCAGCCCCAGCCGCCCGCGACCTGTCCAACGCGCAAAAATCGCCTATGGTCGGTACGTTCTACCGCGCGCCCGGCCCGAATGCCGCCTCCTTCGTCGAAGTCGGTCAGCAAGTCAAAGCCGGCGATACGCTGTGTATCATCGAAGCGATGAAGTTGATGAACGAAATCGAAGCCGAGAAATCCGGTACGGTTAAAGAAATTCTGGTGGAAAACGGTACGCCTGTGGAGTTTGGCGAGCCGCTCTTCATCATCGAATAATCCGTTTTCAGACGACCTTCCGGATTGCGGAGAGGTCGTCTGAAATGCTTTCCAACTCAGGATTTCCACCATGCGCCTGCTGTTAGCCACTTCCTGTCCTTCGCCGTATTCTTCACCATCGGCCGTCCGATTGCGGGCATCATCTGTCTGATTCTCCAATTCACCTTAATCGGCTGGATTCCTGCCGCCATGTGGGCGGTGTACGCGTTGAGCCAATACAAGACCGATGAAAAAATCCGCAATGCGTTGGGCAAAAGGTAACAAACAGGTCGTCTGAAACCACAGGAAAGGTCATCATGCTGAAAAAAGTATTAATCGCCAACCGAGGCGAAATCGCGCTGCGCGTCCTGCGTGCCTGCCGCGAAATGGGCATCGCCACCGTCGCCGTGCATTCCGAAGCCGACAAAGACAGTCTGCACGTCAAACTTGCCGACGAATCCGTGTGCATCGGCCCTGCCGCTTCCGCACAAAGCTATCTCAATATTCCCGCCATCATTGCCGCAGCAGAAGTTACTGGCGCGGATGCCATCCACCCGGGCTACGGCTTTCTTGCCGAAAACGCCAATTTTGCCGAACAGGTCGAACAATCCGGTTTCATCTTCATCGGCCCCAAAGCCGAAACCATCCGCCTGATGGGCGACAAAGTTTCCGCCAAACACGCGATGATTGAAGCGGGCGTGCCTTGCGTTCCCGGTTCGGACGGCGCCCTGTCCGACGATCCCGCCGAAATCCTCAAAACCGCCGATAAAGTCGGTTATCCCGTGATTATCAAAGCATCGGGCGGCGGCGGCGGACGCGGTATGCGCGTGGTCGAGAAAAAAGAAGACCTCATCAAATCCGTCGAAATGACCAAAGCCGAAGCAGGTGCGGCGTTCGGCAATCCGATGGTCTATATGGAGCGCTACCTGCAACGCCCTCGCCACGTCGAAATTCAAGTGCTTGCCGACGAACACGGCAACGCCATCTACCTTGCCGAGCGCGATTGCTCCATGCAGCGCCGCCACCAAAAAGTCATCGAAGAAGCACCCGCTCCCTTCATCGACGAAAAAGCCCGCGAAAAAATCGGCAAAGCCTGTACCGACGCCTGCAAACGCATCGGCTATCGTGGCGCAGGTACGTTTGAATTCCTGTATGAAAACGGCGAGTTTTTCTTTATCGAAATGAACACCCGCGTCCAAGTCGAACACCCCGTTACCGAGCTGATTACCGGCGTGGACATCGTACAGGAACAAATCCGCATTGCCGGCGGCCTGCCTTTGCAATACAAGCAAAAAGACATCCACATCGAAGGCCATGCTTTCGAGTGCCGCATCAATGCCGAAGACCCGTACAACTTCATCCCCAGCCCCGGCCTGATTGAAAGCTGCCACCTGCCCGGCGGCTTCGGCATCCGCGTGGACAGCCACATTTACCAAGGCTACCGCATCCCGCCGTACTACGACAGCCTGATCGGCAAAGTCTGCGTCATCGGTAAAACCCGCGAGCAGGCAATGGCAAAAATGCGCGTCGCCCTCGCCGAACTTGCCGTAACCGGCATCAAAACCAATACACCGCTGCACCGCGATTTGTTCAGCGACCCCGGTTTTGAAAAAGGCGGCGTCAGCATCCACTATCTGGAACACTGGCTGGAAGAACGCAAAGCCAAACAGGACAAATAAAACCGTCCCGCTTGGATAGTTGAAGGTCGTCTGAAAAACCGCATGGCTTTCAGACGACCTTTTTTCAGACAGATTGCAACCTGACTTCGGGGGTACAGCCGCGATTGCTGGCAAACCTAGAATATGATTGAGTCAACCTATGTGCCGCCATTTCAGCGCAAGAAAAAATCCGTGTTCAGGTAGAAAAACGATTCAATCCAAAGCAAGCAGCACACTGTTACGCCTATAGTCAAAACATACCGCAAACAACCAAAATCACTTATTTGCCCACCATTTCCTAATTTCAGACGACCCCACCGAGAAAGCCCACCATGTCTTATCAACAAATCACCATCAACGTCAACGACGCCGTCGCCGAACGCCTCGCCGACGCCCTGATGGAACACGGCGCACTCTCCGCCGCCATCGAAGATGCCTACGCAGGCACCGAAAACGAACAAGCCATCTTCGGCGAACCTGGCATGCCGACCGAACAAATCTGGCAGCAAAGCAAAGTCATCGCCTTGTTCGGCGAAAACGACGATGCCGCAGCCATGATTCAAACCGCCAGCCAAGAATGCGGACTGAAAGACTTGGCATACACCAGCGAAATCCTCGCCGACCAAGACTGGGTGCGCCTGACCCAAGCCCAGTTCGACCCCATCCAAATCTCCGAACGCCTGTGGATTACCCCCTCTTGGCACGAAGCGCCCAACGGCAACGCCGTCAACCTCCAGCTCGACCCCGGCCTTGCCTTCGGCACCGGCAGCCACCCGACCACACGCCTCTGCCTCAAGTGGCTGGACACACAGCTCAAAGGTGGCGAAAACGTCCTCGACTACGGCTGCGGCTCCGGCATCCTGACCATCGCCGCCCTCAAGCTCGGCGCAGGTTCTGCCGTCGGCGTCGATATTGACGAACAGGCGATCCGCGCCAGCAAAGACAACGCCGCACAAAACAACGTCGATGCACAGTTCTACCTGCCCGACGGTTTACCGCAAGGACAATTCGACATCGTCGTTGCCAACATCCTCGCCAACCCCCTGCGCATGCTCGGCGAAATGCTCGCCGCCCGCACCAAACAAGGCGGACGCATCGTGTTGTCCGGTCTGCTGGACGAACAAGTCGAAGAACTCAGCGGCATTTACCGCCAATGGTTCGACATCGAACCCGCCGAAATCGACGAAGGCTGGGCAAGGCTCAGCGGCGTCAAACGCTGATAGCGATACGCTCAAACAAAAGGTCGTCTGAAAACCGATTCAGGTTTCAGACGACCTTTTTCATGCCAATCCTGCATTAATAATTGGTCGAGCAGAACTGTTCACGCTTGTCCGCATCGGCGGCATAACACGTCAAGCCCATGCCCGCCGCGTTGCTGTTGCTTGCCTTCGCTCCCGGCTTTTTGTTCACCAAAACCTTGCCGTTTTTCCCGATTTCGACGGCTACGCCTTTACCGTTTTTCAGCTTCCATTTCAACACCTGCGCATCGGCATTCTGACACTTGTTGACCGTACAGCCGCCTTCAGCCGCGACATTACCGTTTTTATAAATCACACACTGCTGCTGGCTGTCGGTACAAGCCGAATAGGCAGCAACAGAAAAACAGGAAATCAGCGCGGCAAACAAAACAGGTTTCATGGTTTGGACTCCTTGGATGGTGATGATGAGTTTGCAATATCTCAAACTATACGCCTGTTTATATCGGCAAGCCATCGGTTATGACGACTGGTTGCAATTGCATTGTCATTAAAGCATAATGTCATAATCGATACTGTTGTATGATAAAAGGAATAATAAATGAAGAAGTTGTTTTTGGCTGCCCTTGTTTCCGTTACATTGGCAGGCTGTTTCGGTAATAATTTCAGCTGGACCAACGCCCGGCAAATCAGGCAGGGCATGAGTGAAAGAGAAGTGATTGCATTGATGGGCAAACCGACCAGAATCCAACCCTCTCCGATAGGGCTGGTCTATATATGGGGACACCTCAATGCCGTCACCGGCTCCGTTAAGACGACATCAGTCATCGTCAATGATGCGTTGTGGCTGCCGATCCTATCATTCTGGGTGATCACAGCCTACCGCTCAATATTTATTGATGGTTTAAAAATAACGATATGAACCGCCTGTTTGGGGCGGTTTTTGCATTTTCAGGTCGTCTGAATTGGCGTTTCTCTTTGGCAGAAGGGTTTGAACTTTGGGCATGTTCATCAAATGAATAGGTGAATTCGATTTAAAAAAGAGCCGCAAATCATTTTGCAGCTCTTTTTTGGTACCCGCCTTACCGCTTCAACTTCGCAAACGCATCTGCCATCGCCGAATTGGTTGGGGCGCGGTCGTTGTGCTGGGGTTTGCGGTCGCGGCGTTCCTGATGTCGGGTTTCAGACGACCTGTTGCCTTTGGCTGAGCCGCCCGCCTCGTCATCCAGCCGCATGGTCAGCGCGATGCGTTTTCTGGCGGCATCGACTTCCAGCACTTTCACTTTCACCACGTCGCCGGCTTTCACCACTTCGCGCGGGTCTTGGACGAATTTATTAGACAGGGCGGAGATGTGCACCAAGCCGTCTTGATGGACGCCGATGTCCACGAACGCGCCAAAGTTGGCGACGTTGGAAACTACGCCTTCGAGTATCATGCCGACTTGCAAGTCGCTGATTTCGTGGATGCCTTCGGCGAATGAGGCCGTCTGAAACTCGCCGCGCGGGTCGCGGCCGGGTTTTTCCAGTTCGGACAGGATGTCCAGAATGGTCGGCAGGCCGAAACGTTCGTCGGTGAAGTCGGACGCTTTGATTTGCTTCACGCGCTCACGGTTGCCGATGAGTTCGGCGGCGGTAATGCCTTGTTGCGCCAGCATTTTGGCGACGACGGAATAGGCTTCGGGGTGGACGGCGCTCGCGTCCAGCGGCTCTTTGCCGCCGTTAATCCGCAAAAAGCCGGCCGCTTGCTCGAAGGTTTTTTCGCCCAAGCGCGGCACTTTCAGCAATTTTTTGCGGCTGTCGAACGCGCCGTTTTCATCGCGGTAGGCGACGATGTTTTGGGCAAGGGTTTGATTCAAACCGGAAATCCGCGCCAAGAGCGGGGCGGAAGCGGTGTTCACGTCCACGCCGACGGCGTTCACGCAGTCTTCGACCACTGCGTCCAGCGATTTGGCGAGCTGGCTTTGGTTCACGTCGTGCTGATACTGCCCCACGCCGATGGATTTGGGGTCGATTTTGACCAGTTCGGCGAGCGGGTCTTGCAGCCTGCGGGCGATGGACACCGCGCCGCGCAGGGAAACGTCCAAGTCTGGGAACTCGCGTGCCGCCAGTTCAGACGCGGAATAAATCGATGCGCCGGCTTCGGAAACGACGATTTTGTGCAGCCCCATTTCCGGCATTCCGCGTACCAGTTCGCCCGCGATTTTGTCGGTTTCGCGGCTGGCGGTGCCGTTGCCGATGGCGATGAGTTTCACGCCGTGTTGTTTAATCAGGCGCGACAGTGTTGCCAACATATTGTTTTCTTGATGCAAATAGACGATGACCGTATCCAGCAGCTTGCCCGTGTCGTCCACCACGGCGCATTTCACGCCGTTGCGGTAGCCGGGGTCGAGACCCAAAGTGGTCAGCCGTCCGGCGGGCGCGGCGAGCAGCAAGTCTTTGAGATTGCGGGCAAACACGGTAATCGCGTCGGTGTCGGCGGCTTCTTTCAGACGGCCTAAGGCTTCGAGTTCCAGCGACAAAAAGATTTTCGCGCGCCAAGTCAGGCGCACGGTGTCGCGCAGCCATTTGTGGCCGTCTGAAACCTTGAAACGGCGGGCGATGAGTTGCTCGTATTCGCTTTGCTGCGTAATCGGCGTGTCGTCGGGCTGGTATTTGAGCGCGATGTTCAACACGCCTTCGTTGCGGCCGCGCAAAACCGCCAGCGCGCGGTGGCTGGGTATGGCGCGGACGGGTTCGCGGTGGTCGAAATAATCGCTGAATTTTTCGCCTTCGGTTTCTTTGCCTTCAACGACTTGCGCATGGATTTCGGCTTCGTTCCACAGCTTGTCGCGCAGCGTGCCGATGAGTTCCGCGTCTTCGGCAAACTGCTCCATCAGAATCGCGCGCGCGCCGTCCAGCGCGGCTTTGGTGTCGGGAACGTTTTCGTTCAGGTAGCCTTGCGCGGCGGCTTCCACGTCCTGCGGCTGCTCGGCAAGCAACACGTCCGCCAGCGGCTGCAAACCGTGTTCGCGCGCGATTTGCGCTTTGGTGCGGCGTTTGGGCTTGTAGGGCAGATACAGGTCTTCCAGCGCGGTTTTGTTGTCGGCGTCTTCGATTTGCGCCCTGAGGTCGTCTGAAAGCTTGCCTTGCTCTTCAATGCTTTTTAAAACAACGGCTTTGCGCTCTTCCAACTCGCGCAGGTATTGCAGCCGCTCGGCAAGCTGGCGCAGCTGCGTATCGTCCAGCCCCCCTGTGGCTTCCTTGCGGTAACGGGCGATAAATGGCACAGTCGCGCCGTCGTCCAAAAGCTCGACAGCGGCGGTGATTTGCGCGGCGGTGGCGGAGAGTTCTTGGGAGAGGATTTGGGTGATGTTCATGGGGGTCCTTTTATGGGTGCAGGCTGCCTGAAAGCGTTAGTTTTAACGAAGTTGAAAAGTGCAGGCTGCTTTTGGGGCATAGGTTAGAACGAAATTAAATTTTCAAGTAACCTGAAAGGTTATTTTGGCTTGTATTGCGACATAATTTCTTGAGCTTGGCTTTCCAGTTCGGGGAACAGGGTTTGCCTGCTAATACCGAATGCTTTGAGTTCCTGCATGATTTGAGTTTTGTTTTTGATAATGAATTTTTGGTTGTTTTGAGCTTTTCGCTGCCAGTTATCGGGAAATTTGGCTGGATTGAGTTTTGTGTCGTCAATACCGAAAAGCAGGAAACAGCCTTGTTGTCGGGAAATCCGGGCATTGTTGAGTTTGGCACGAACGCATAGGACACGGGTTAAATCTGTTGGATTAATAGCTGGGCGAAAGCTGGGTTTATCGGTACGAATGGTATGCAGCAACGAAATAATTTCTTTTTGGTTGTTAAAAAATGAATTATTATTATAAATACTAGTATTTTCTCCAAATACAAATTTTATTAATTTCAATCCTTCTTCATATTTCATTTCAGAAGTGTTTTCTAATAAAAAATCGCGTTTAGCTAAAAGTTCATTTTTTCTTTTTTCCGCTTCTAATGGGGCATTTCTTATTGCTTCCATTTGAGCCAATTTACTAATAAGTCCTAATGAAAATATTGATGGTTGCAAAGCTAACGCAGCTAAAATCGATACAGTATCACTATCCCAATATTTCACTTCCGTATCAGGAATATCTAAAATAATCAATTCACCATTTTCATTGTGATAGTTTTCATTGAAGCAGGCAAAATAAAGTGCAACTAATGCGTTAGTTGTTAAATCTAGAAGCCGTGTAGCATAGCCATAGTGCTGCAACTTAACGAGTTTCTCAAATAACGTATCATTTGGTGGAAAATCATCAGGACAGTTGGTCAGTGCGTCTTTAATGATTTTATCTTCGTTTTCAATATAATAAGGTTTATCTTTACGATAAATGTTGGGCAATAATTCCCATTCTTTTGCTTGCCCGCGAAAGAAGCGTGTTTTGCCATGTATTGGCTCGCCCAATTCTTTAAGAATTTGAGTTAAGTCGCTAATACTTTGGATTTCATTGGGTTGATTGGTCATTTGGTGCTTTCTACTAGCAAAAATTTTTAGGATTGGATTTCTCAGGCTACCTGAAACTACCGTTTCAACGCTTCCAATTCGGCAATATCTTCCGCTTCCGCCTGCTGCGCCATGTGTGCCAAACGGTTTTTCCTGAACAGCCCATATTGTTCACCGGCAAACGCTTCCATTTGCTTGTGGCTGCGCGTGCCTTTGCCTTCCAATACGGCGAAGCCGTTGTCGGCGATGATGCTGTCTATGCGGCTTTGCCAAAACGCAAGCGTCAGACCTTGCCGGTTTTTGGCGCGCAGTTCCGCACTTTCCAGAAAGATGACGGTC
This sequence comes from Neisseria sp. Marseille-Q2251, assembly GCF_940793045.1. NCBI lineage: Bacteria > Pseudomonadati > Pseudomonadota > Betaproteobacteria > Neisseriales > Neisseriaceae > Neisseria > Neisseria sp. Marseille-Q2251. The sequence continues at coordinate 20,858 of NZ_CALNWV010000019.1, read as the reverse complement.
AGGCGGTTGAGCGTGTCGATTTCGTCGGTATTCAGGTAGTTTTTTGCAATGACGATATCGGCTTTGCGCACGCGTTCGCCGCTCCATGATGTCAGCCCCATATTGGGGGCGTTGCCGTCGGCGCGGCGGCAGACGAGTTCGGCGGCGGTTTGCTGCGTTACGGCGTAAATCAGCTTGTTTTGCGCTTGGGCGAAAAACATCTGCGTGGCTTTGTCGGTGGGGTCGTAATCGGCAGAGAGTTTGAACAGTTCGCGCACTTTTTGATAAAACCGCATTTCGCTGGCGCGGATGTCGCGGATTTTTTCCAGCAGTTCGTCAAAGTAATCCACGCGTCCGTTGGGATTTTTCAGGCGTTTGTTGTCCAGCACGAAGCCTTTCTCCAAATAGCCCGTCAAAACCTCGTTCGCCCAACGGCGAAACTGCACGCCGCGTTTGCTGCGCACGCGGAAGCCGATGGCCAGAATCATTTCCAAAGCATAGTGTTTGACTTGGTATTGCTTGCCGTCTGCGGCAGTTATAAAGAAATCCTTTATAACTGAATTTCCATCTAATTCATTGTCTTCCAATATGTTTTTTATGTGCAGACCGATATTTTGCACGGAGGTGTCAAAAAGTTCGGCCAGTTGGCTTTGGTTGAGCCAAACGGTGTGTTCCTGCGCCAGCAGGTTTACTTGGGTGCGGCCGTCTTCGGTTTGGTAAATCAGGATTTCGGACATGGATTTTCCTTACTTTGTAGGCTGAGGTCGTCTGAAAAATATCGGTGGCTTATTCCTCATCACATTCTTCATCATCTTCATCGTCATAGGAGGTGTAGAGCCAATTGTCCCAGCCGAACAGTTCGAGCAGCGTGTCGAAGCGGTCTTGGTCGGCGGTGCCGATAAATACGCCGTTTGCGTTGCCGTTTTCGTTAAAACAAAGCAGGATGATTTCGTGAAAACCGTCAGTGTAAAAGCGTTGGTTTTCTTGTCGGAGTTCTATGATTTCGGTGCAGTTTTGTTGGATAAACTGTACGGCTTGGGCATCTGTCGATTCTTCGTCCATTATGTTGGCGCAGTAGTGCAGGCCGCCCATAGCGGCGTTGGTGTAAGCCAGTTCCAGCAGTAGGGCGCTGGTTTCGGGCAGGTGCGGCTGCCATTCGTAGCTGTCGGTTTTATCGGTGTAAAAGCCGATATGGACGGGCGGGTTGTCTTGCGCCAAATCGGCTCTGGCAATGCCGCACAGAAACACGCCTTGGTTTTCTTCCATCAGCACCAGATAATTGCCGTCAAAATCTATCTTTTCCAATGGCAACAATCGGTTAAACGATTGATTGACCGCCTCTTTGCCGCCCAATGTACGCAGATATTCGCGCAACATGGCGGGGAAGCGGATGCCTAGGCGTTGTTCGGCAGCGGTGATTTCGGCTTCGGGCAAGCCGCAGGGGAGGTGGTCAAGGTGATAGAGGGTGGCGATATTTTGCAGATAATTCATGGAGTAATCAGGGGCAGGGGTCGTCTGAAAAACACGCTATTATAAAGGATTAACTTGGTGCCGAACGTCCTTTCAGACGACCCCTTCTCACATTTTCAGCTAAAATACGCGCCATTAAAGGACAAAGCCATGATGACGCCCGAAACCCAGAAACAGCTCAAAATTACCGACGTCTCCGCCAAGAAGCTCGACAAACTCAACCTCCATACCGCATGGGATTTGGTTTTGCATCTGCCGCTGCGTTACGAGGACGAGACGCACATCATGCCGATTAAGGATGCGCCGATCGGCGTGCCGTGTCAGGTCGAGGGCGAAGTCATCCATCAGGAAGTCACGTTCAAACCGCGCAAGCAGCTGATTGTCCAAATCGCCGACGATTCCGGCAGCGTCCTTTTTCTGCGCTTCATCCACTTTTACGCCAGCCATCAGAAACAGATGGCGGCCGGCAAACGCATCCGCGCCGTGGGCGAAATCAAACACGGGTTTCACGGCGACGAGATGATTCATCCTAAAATTCGCGATGCGGAGAGCAGCGGTTTGGCGGAAAGCCTCACGCCGATTTATCCGACTGTAAACGGTTTGAACCAACCCACTTTGCGCCGCATCATTCAGACGGCCTTGGACGTTACGCCGCTGCACGACACGCTGCCCGATGCCTTATTGGGTCGTCTGAAACTGCCGCACCTCGCCGAAAGCCTGCGCCTTTTGCATTCGCCGCCGCCGAGTTTCACCATCCATCAGCTTTCCGACGGCGCGCTGCCCGCATGGCAGCGGCTCAAATTCGACGAACTTTTGGCGCAACAGCTTTCCATGCGTTTGGCGCGGCAGAAGCGCGTCAGCGGCACGGCGGCGGCATTGGGCGGCGACGGTACGCTGACCCAAGCCCTGCGCCACGCCTTACCGTTTGCCCTGACCGATGCACAAGAAAGGGTCGTGTCCGAAATCCGCCGCGACATGGCGCAAACCCACCCCATGCACCGTCTGCTGCAAGGCGATGTCGGCAGCGGCAAAACCATCGTCGCCGCCTTGTCCGCGCTGACCGCCATCGAATCCGGCGCGCAGGCGGCCGTGATGGCGCCGACTGAAATCCTTGCCGAACAGCATTTCATCAAGTTCAAACAATGGCTCGAGCCGTTAGGACTCGAAGTCGTCTGGCTCTCCGGCAGCCAGCGCAAAAAAGCCAAAGACGAAGCCAAAGCCAAACTCGCCGACGGCACCGTCAAAATCGCCGTCGGCACGCACGCCCTGTTTTCAGACGACGTCGAGTTCCAAAATTTGGGCTTGGTGATTGTGGACGAACAACACCGCTTCGGCGTCGCCCAACGCCTCGCCCTCAAAAACAAAGGGCGCGACGTCCATCAATTGATGATGTCCGCCACGCCCATCCCGCGCACGCTCGCCATGAGTTTCTTTGCCGACTTGGACGTGTCCGTCATCGACGAATTGCCGCCCGGGCGCACCCCGATTAAAACCCGCCTCGTCAACAACGTCCGCCGCGCCGAAGTCGAAGGCTTCGTCCTCAACATCTGCCGCAAAGGGCAGCAGGCATACTGGGTCTGCCCGCTGATTGAAGAAAGCGAAACCCTGCAACTGCAAACCGCCACCGAAACCCTCGAGCAGCTTCAGGCGGCATTGCCCGAACTCAACATCGGCTTGGTACACGGGCGCATGAAAGCCGCCGAAAAAGCCGAAGTCATGGCAGAGTTTGCCGCAGGCCGTCTGAACGTCTTGGTCGCCACCACCGTCATCGAAGTCGGCGTAGATGTGCCCAACGCCGCCCTGATGGTGATCGAACACGCCGAGCGCATGGGCTTGGCGCAGCTGCACCAATTACGCGGGCGGGTAGGTCGCGGCGCGGCAGAAAGCGTGTGCGTCCTCCTGTTTGCCGAACCTTTAAGCGAACTTGCCAAAGCGCGGCTGAAAGTCATCTACGAACACACCGACGGCTTCGAAATCGCCCGCCAAGACCTCAACATCCGCGGCCCCGGCGAATTTCTCGGCGCGCGCCAAAGCGGCGTCCCCATGCTGCGCTTCGCCAATCTCGAAGAAGATCTGCACCTCTTGGAGCAAGCGCGCGAAATCGCCCCGATTCTGATTGAACAAAACCCTGAAATCGTCGAAGCGCATCTGGCAAGGTGGCTTGCCAGCCGGGAAGGATATTTGGGCGTGTGAGGTCGTCTGAAAAGGCTTTGCCTGCGGATATAGTGGATTAACTATAAACCAGTACGGCGTTGCCTCGCCTTAGCTCAAAGAGAACGATTCTCTAAGGTGCTGAAGCACCAAGTGAATCGGTTCCGTACTATCTGTACTGTCTGCGGCTTCGTCGCCTTGTCCTGATTTTTGTTAATCCACTATAATGAACAAGGGACGTATGATCGCGCCCCTTGTTGTGCGTTTGAAGGAAAGGGAGATGGTTCAACACAAAAAGGTCGTCTGAAAACTTTTTCAGACGACCTTTTAGACTTTATAGAGAACAGATTTATTTCGTGCCGTAATTGGGTTGCAGCAGGGCGCAGGGTTGGCGTTCCCTGCGGCTGCGGCGGCTGCGTCCGGCGATGGTGCTGCAGGCGGCGCCGGGATCGGTTTTGTCGGCTTTTTGGGGTTTGTCGCCGCGCTCGTTACGTTCATTGCGTTCGCTGCGGTTGTTCCGTTCGGAACGGTTTCTGTCGCTGCCGCGGCTGCGTGTTGGGGCAGCTTGGGTGTCTGCGGCGGTATCGCCGTCGGCGTCCGCGCCCCACCAGTTCGGCTCGAAACCTTCGATGCGTTCGACTGCCAAGTCGTTGCCGGTCAGCTCTTTGATGGCTTCAAACATTTTCTGTTCGGTTTTGTCCATCAGGGAAATGGCGACGCCGTCCGCGCCTGCCCTGCCGGTGCGTCCGATACGGTGGACGTAGTCTTCGGGCTGGGTTGGCAGTTCGTAGTTGATAACGAAGGGCAGCTCGGCGATGTCCAGTCCGCGTGCGGCGACGTCGGTGGCGACGAGGACGCGCAGGCTGCCTTCTTTGAAGGCGTTGAGTGTTTCGAGGCGGCTTTGCTGGGATTTGTCGCCGTGGATGGATTGGGCGGCGAGGTTGCGGCGCACGAGGTCGCGGGTCACTTGGTCGACGCTTTGTTTGGTTTTGCAGAATACGATGACTTGGTTCATCTGCAAATCGACAATCAGCCGCTCTAAAAGATTGCGTTTTTTGAGTGCGTCAACGGCGATGATGTGCTGCTCGACATTGGCGCTGGTGGTGTTTTGCGCGGCGACTTCGACGATTTCGGGCGCGTTCATGAAGTCTTTGGCGAGTTTGCGGATGGCAGGTGCAAAGGTTGCGGAAAAGAGCAGGGTTTGGCGTGGCTTGGGCAGCATCTGCATGATTTTGCGGATGTCGTCGATGAAACCCATATCCAGCATACGGTCGGCTTCGTCGAGGACGACGATTTCGACTTTGTTGAGGTTGATGTTTTTCTGTTTGACGTGGTCAAGCAGCCTGCCGACGGTGGCGACGACGATTTCGCAGCCGGCGCGCAGGTCGGCGGTTTGTTTGTCCATGTTGACGCCGCCGAAGAGGACGGTATGCCGCAACGGCAGGTTTTTGATGTAACCCTGCACGTTTTGGTCGATTTGGTCGGCAAGTTCGCGCGTCGGGGTTAACACCAGCATACGCACGGGGTGCATCGCGGGCGAGGTGCTGGAAGTGGCGTAGCGTTTGAGGCGTTCTAGGCTGGGCAGCATAAAGGCGGCGGTTTTGCCTGTGCCGGTTTGGGCGGCGGCGAGCAAGTCGTGGCCGGCGAGTGCTTTGGGGATGGCGGCGGCTTGGATGGGCGTCGGGTTTTCGTAACCTTGTTCGGTCAGCGCGGAAACGATTTCGCTGCCAAGCCCGAGTGAGGCGAATGGATTCATGACGGTATCTTTCTGTCCAGACGGGATGCGGAATGCCGCGAGGGGTCGTCTGAAACGGGAGGATGTTTTGATTGTGTGTTCGGTAGGATGCCGCCGGCAAAGTGTGCGGCCGGTTTACGGCAAACCGCAGAAGTGGGGATGTGGTCTCTGCGGCATGGAAAGGTAAGCGGGATTATGCCATAAAACCCTTGCGCCGCCCAACGGCAGGCGGTCGGGGCGTTGGGATTGGGCGGTGTCGCCGGGGTGGAAGGGGGATTTTTTACATTGCCATGCCGGCGGCGTTTATGTCCCTTAAATTTTTGAAACCGCTTATCATTTCCTGACGGCATTTACTGTCATAGTTCAAACTTATCGAAACCTTTCATATGTAAATGAAACTAAATCGTACTAATGGGACTCTGTTTTGGGACAGACGCAAATTTGCGCTGTAAACCATCAATCACAATAGGAATATACGACATGAAAACTTTATTGATCGCCGTTGCCGCTGCAAGCCTGATGCTGGGTGCCTGCTCTAGCAGCAAAACTACTGAAGAAGCTAAAACCCCTAGCGTAAGCGTTGAAGAGGCAATCGCTCAATGTCAACAAGCTTCCGGTGCAAACCAAGACCGCGCCGTGTTCGATGCATGTATGAAAGACAAAGGCTACCAACGCAGCGCCGCTGAAGGCGCAGCCGCAGCTGCTGCTTCTGCACCTGCCGCACAATAAGCACAGCTAGGAATTATTGATGTATCACCCGATCTGTTCGGGGTCATACATCAACAATTTCTCGCCATGCTTGTTCCGCCTGATTCCATTCACTCCCGGAAGGTAGGGCGGGCGCAAACGGAAAGGTCGTCTGAAAACTGTTTTCAGACGACCTTTCCGTTTGTTTTATCCGGCGGATTCGGTTATTACAAGGCGCGGTCGAAATACAGCGGCACGCCCGATGCTTCGCTCATGCGCAACAGATAATCCATAATCTTTTGCGGCCACTCGACGCCGCGCACGACGGTCAGGTTGCGCAATATCGGGAACACCAATATGTCTTCCATGCCGATTTCGCCGTTCAAACCTGCGCCGCCTTCTGCCATCAGCGTTTCCAGTTCCGCCAAATCCCCGTTCAGCCGTTGCACATACTGACCGGTTTTCTCCAAATTGGCGGCGAAGCTGCCGATGCTTTTCTCTTTTTTGTCCGTGAAATATTTCACCGCTTCCGGCGTTTCAAATTCGGGCAGTCCGAGTTTGATCACGCGCGGCTGGACGAGTTTCAGGTTGTATTCGCCCACTTTGTCCAACCATGCCTGGATTTCGGGGCGGGTTTCATCTTTCAGACGACCCTCGCGGTCAAGATAGCGGACAACGTCCAAACTCTCGCCCATAAACGAACCGTCTTCTTTTTGCAGGATGGGCACTTGTTTCGCGCCGATCATGCTGATCGGCGTCGCCTCGTCGTCGTTTGCCAGCACGACGTCTTCAACGTCCGCGCCCAACAGCCCCGCCGCTATCCGCGCCCGCACGCAAAACGGGCAATGGTCATAGTAATACAGTTTCATTAAAAATCCTCCGAAAATGGGTTTGATTGGGCAAAGGCCGTCTGAATGCCTCACGCAAAAGGATTATCCTGCCAAATATCTTTGGAAGCCATATCTGATAACGTGTTTATACGGCCGGGATATATGCAGTATTTTCTCCGGGCAGTATAACCGATGTTGAAATTTCCGTCGGATACACGACATCAGCGGCTGTCTCTGCTGAAATTTCACCTGCCAACTCATTGTAAATTCCTTTGTCGTTTTGGAAATCAATATCGGCAACCTTGCGCCTTTCCCCGTTTTCCAAAACCACTTCTGATTCAAATAATATTTTATTATCGGTTTCATCTTTCAGATTGATTTCTGCAAAATCCAAAGAGATCGACTGGATATTCCAGTCGGACAATAGAGAAAGCTCTCCTTCCTCCGTTTTCCCGTTACTGTTTTCGTCATGCCAGATTCTTAGCTCGCCCCACAATTCATCATATTGATTAATGATATTATTATTGTCGCTGTCCAAATCTTTCAAAGCTTCTACGCCGTTTTCTGCGCGCTTGCCGTCAGACATAACTGTTGCCTCACCAAACATCTCCGTTCCGTCGTTTACCATGCCGTCTCCATTTTTATCCCAAACCAAAAAACCGCTGCCTTTTTTGAGCCAAGCCGTCTGTTCGGCCATCCCGTCGCCATCCATATCAAAACTCACTCCATCCTCTACCGAAGTCGTGAGCAACTCTTCTCCATACAGCTCGATAGCAAGAGGAGTATGGTAATTTTTGGCAATTTGGTCAAAATTCTGCTGAAGATTATCCACTCCGCCCTGCAAATCAAGTGAAATATTGGCTTTGTTCAGTAAATCCTGCAAAGCTTTCAAAGCTTCGTTTTCATTATGAATTTCTTTGCCTTTTCCTGATGCCTGTTCGGATTTTTGCTGTTCGACCAAAGCAGCCAAGCGGTTCACTGCATTGGAATGAAGCCTGCTGGCTGAAGTAATCAGTGCCGCATACGCACTTTTTGAGTAATTTACTAAATTATCGTTGAAGCTGACACTCTTGCCCGCGCTGCCGATACCGAATTCAATCGCCCCCTGCTTTCCGCCTGAAGAATAATATAACGCTGTTCTTGCAGCCGTCGTTACCGTACCGTCTGCCAAACGGCTGTTGGCAGGTACAAATACCACCATCAGCGTAGGATTTCCACGCGCCATCATCGGCATCAGACTAAGCGGCATATTCGGATCGGTTTTCTGAAAGCGAACCCGCTCGTCACCTACGCCAAACAGTCTGCTGGGATGGTCAGGCGCTGCTTCATCCATTCCTGATTGCAGGATTTTTTGCTTTTCGGCCGGAGTTTTACCGTTTAGCAGGTTTGGATTGATTTTCTTAAGGAATATTGATTTCGCCAATGTCCAATAAGTATCGCCGGGCTGGCCGCTGGGGTTTTGGGTTTTCATTTTATGGGCAAAATAATCAACAGCCTGTTGTTGATTCATCGCCTTGATTGCTGCCGTATCCGATCCGTATTTGGTTTCTTTGGGATTATTCCGCAGATCAAACTGAAAACGGTTGTATTCGGCTTTTCCTTCCTCATAAACAAATCTTCGTGCATATTCATTCGCTGTTGTATTACGATTTCCATCAATATCAAGATCAAGCTTGGACATTGTTTTTGAAAGCCCATGCCCTATTTCATGCGCCCAATCAGAAGCAGTCAGATATCTTTTGTCTGCCGTACCGAATACAATGCTTCTATTTTCTTTGTTATTAACTAGTTCACTTTTAAAAAATATACCGGAATATTCGGGATCCGCTCGAACGCTCCCTAATCCCCACTGACTAATAAAATTACGAGTTTGTCCCATTAAAATCGGATCCCGAATAATCTGATTTACCTCTGAAACAGGCATCCCTAATTTTAAAAAATGCTGCCGGATTTGTGCTGTTGTAGCCATACCATATACCTTTAAAATTAAATACTATCGACTATCTGATAAGAAAGATGCTGGAAATATCATTAATGCATTTGTCTGTTGGATGCTGAAATAATATTCCTGCACCTTTCCCCTCCCTTATAATCAAATGTCTATCACTCCCGATCAAACGGTTGTCTTCATCTACTGCTACTTGATTTACTACCGTATACCTGGGGAAATTCTTTCTTGTTCCGTCGTTAAAGCATACGCTGACCGGGCTTAGGATATGAGATGAAACATAGGGTTTCGGCAAATCATCAGGATAACGGTCGTCAGGAAACAGCGAACGGTAATGCTTTAAATAATCAGGCGTTGCTTCGATTTCTAAAAAAGTGCTGCCGTCGTAGTCGGTCTGATGCACTACCGTAAAGCCGTCGGTCGGCCGTTTTAGCTTACGCCACCTGTGTTTGAGCCATTTCTGCCGCTCTGCCTTGTCTTTCCATCTGAGTACCGCCTGTTTTTCTCCGTCAGGCCGCAAACGGCCAGAAAGCCGCAGATAGCGCCGGTACACGGGAATCTGCCACTTTTTCGCTAAATCTTCAGGCGGCATATCAAGCAAACAGGCACTATGCACCGTGCCTGCTATCTGCCTGAACAAACTCTCGAAGCTATTTACAGGATAAAGCTGCTCGCAGCCCGTTGCGTCATCCGCATATGCTTGAGAAACAGAGACCGTCTGAATGCTGCCGCTATCAGCATGAGACAAAATGGGCAGCAACATGGCCGGCCACAACAAAGCAGCTAAAAATTTCACACCCATCTCCTTCTTGATAAAAATTATTACTTACATTGATATTATTCCCAATATTTTTTCACTGCAAGCACATTTACACGCTAATTGTTTGTTTTATTTTGATGTTTATATGTTATTGCAAGTTGGGTAGCCCAGGCCGTCTGAAACATGCTTTGTCGCAAAATACGGGCAAGCTGCTACAATACAGCCGCTATGTCGAAACAAAACAAACGGAGAAACGGCACGCCATGAGCAACACACGACAAACACCGGAAATCCCCGCCGCACCGATGCAAGAATCCCGCGCGTGGTTTGACGCGCACACCGCCGGTTTGCCCGAACCTGCGCAAAAGCTGCTTCAGACGGCCTTGTCGCTGGCCGAGACGCATTATCCTGCCGATGCGGCCACGCCTGCGGGCGAGCCGCTTTTGGCGCACCTTTTGGGTGCGGCGCGTATGGTGAACGAATTGGATTTACTGCCCGATGCGGTGGCCGCCACGCTTTTGGCCGACATCGTGCGTTTTGTGCCCGACTGGCGCGAGCTGCTCACGGAACGCTGCAACAGCACCGTCGCCGAGCTGGTCAAAGGTGTGGACGAAGTGCAGAAGCTCACCCACTTCGCCCGTGTGGACAGCCTTGCCACGCCTGAAGAGCGCGCCCAACAGGCGGAAACCATGCGTAAAATGCTGCTGGCGATGGTTACCGACATCCGCGTCGTGTTGATCAAGCTCGCCATGCGTACCCGCACCATGCAGTTTCTCAGCAATATCCCCGACAGCCCCGAAAAACGCGCCGTCGCCAAAGAAACCCTCGACATCTTCGCCCCGCTCGCCAACCGTCTGGGCGTATGGCAGCTCAAATGGCAGCTCGAAGACCTCGGCTTCCGCCATCAAGAACCCGAAAAATACCGTGAAATCGCGCTGCTTTTGGACGAAAAACGCACCGAACGCCTCGAATACATCGAAAACTTCCTCAACATCCTGCGCGCGGAGCTTAAAAAATACAACGTCCACTTTGAAGTCGCCGGCCGCCCGAAACACATCTACTCCATTTACAAAAAAATGGTGAAGAAAAAACTCAGCTTCGACGGGCTGTTCGACATCCGCGCCGTGCGGATTCTGGTCGATACCGTCCCCGAGTGTTACACCACGCTGGGTATCGTCCACAGCCTCTGGCAGCCCATCCCGGGCGAGTTCGACGACTACATCGCCAACCCCAAAGGCAACGGCTATAAAAGCTTGCACACCGTCATCGTCGGCCCGGAAGACAAGGGCGTGGAAGTACAAATCCGCACCTTCGATATGCACCAATTCAACGAATTCGGTGTCGCCGCGCACTGGCGTTATAAAGAGGGCGGCAAGGGCGATTCCGCCTACGAACAGAAAATCGCCTGGTTGCGCCAACTCTTGGACTGGCGCGAAAACATGGCGGAAAGTGGCAAGGAAGACCTCGCCGCCGCCTTCAAAACCGAGCTTTTCAACGACACGATTTACGTCCTGACCCCGCATGGCAAAGTCCTCTCCCTGCCTACGGGTGCGACCCCCATCGACTTCGCCTACGCCCTGCACAGCAGCATCGGCGACCGCTGCCGCGGCGCGAAAGTCGAAGGGCAAATCGTGCCGCTGTCCACCCCGCTTGAAAACGGACAGCGCGTCGAAATCATTACCGCCAAAGAAGGGCATCCTTCCGTCAACTGGCTCTACGAAGGCTGGGTCAAATCCAGCAAGGCAATCGGCAAAATCCGCGCCTATATCCGTCAGCAAAACGCCGACACCGTGCGCGAAGAAGGCCGCGTCCAACTCGACAAGCAGCTTGCCAAACTCACGCCCAAGCCCAACCTGCAAGAGCTTGCCGAAAACCTCGGCTACAAAAAACTCGACGACCTCTACACCGCCGTCGGACAAGGCGAAATTTCCAACCGCGCCATCCAGAAAGCCTGCGGCACGCTGAACGAACCGCCGCCCGTACCTGTCAGCGAAACCACCATCGTCAAACAGTCCAAAATCAAAAAAGGCGGCAAAACAGGTGTACTCATCGATGGCGAAGACGGTTTGATGACCACGCTTGCCAAATGCTGCAAACCCGCGCCGCCCGACGATATTGTCGGCTTCGTTACCCGCGAGCGCGGCATTTCCGTACACCGCAAAACCTGCCCCTCTTTCCAACACCTCGCCGAACAAGCGCCTGAAAAAGTGCTGGACGCAAGCTGGGCGGCGTTGCAGGAAGGACAAGTGTTCGCCGTCGATGTCGAAATCCGCGCCCAAGACCGCTCAGGGCTTTTACGCGACGTATCCGATGCACTTGCCCGCCACAAACTCAACGTTACCGCCGTGCAAACCCAGTCCCGCGACTTGGAAGCCAGCATGAGGTTCACGCTTGAAGTCAAACAAGTCAACGACCTCCCGCGCGTCCTCGCCAGCCTCGGCGACGTCAAAGGCGTGTTGAGCGTCACGCGCTTGTAAGGTGGAACAAAAGGTCGTCTGAAAAACGGATTTCAGGTTTTTCAGACGACCTTTTTGTCTGTATCGTCAATCGACATTGGAACTATCTGTTCTGTCCTTCCTGCCTGCGCGGAGACGGGCTGCGACGGAAATCCGGAAGTTCGGGCTTACGGCAATCTTTAAGTGCCTCTGAAAAGCAGAAGGCTGGATTCCCGCCTGCGAAGGAATGGCGGTAATTGGAGCAGCTTCGATAAATCGCTATCTGCCTTTTAAAAACAGCCACATCTTCAAATCAAAGGTCGTCTGAAAACTGCAATATGCGGTTTTCAGACGACCTTTTGTGTTGCCAAGTTCAAAGCAAGGCTGAACCTGAATCGGGAAAGGTTCAGTGATCGACGGTGATGCCTTTGTTTTCCTGTTGTTTCTGTTCGTCCAGTTTCTTTTGCAGCGTGTCGCACGGGGTGTCACAGTCGCAGACTTTTTTCATGCCCAGCGAGGAAATGCCGCCGCAACTGCCTTTGATGGTGCGTTTGGAGAAAATATAGCCGACCGCCATGCCGAGGATGACGAGTAGGAAGAGGCCGAAGGTGAGGAGTAGGGTTTTCATGATGGTGTTCCTGTGGGATGGATATGAGTGTGTAGATATTAATGGAGTAGTTTTTTAAACGCGCCGGACATTTCGGTGCGGTAGCCGTTTTGGTCGCGGATAATCAGGAAAACGGCGAGGTTTTGCTGTTCGGCGAGTTTGAGGGCTTCGGTCTCGCCGAGTACGAAAAGTCCGGTGGACAGGCCGTCGGCGGTGGTGGCGTTGTCGGCGACGACGCTGATGGAGGCGAGGCGGTGCGACAGCGGGCGGCGGGTTTTGGGGTCGATGATGTGGGACAGCCGCCTGCCTTGCGGGTCAACGTGGAAAATGCGGTAGTCGCCGGAGGTGGCGAGGGAGCGGTTGTCGAGGGGGATGACGATTTGGGTGTTGCCGCCTTGGACGATGTTGGGCTGTTCGATGCCGATGCGCCAAGGCTCGCCTTTAGCGTTGCGGCCTTTGCCGTGCAATTCGCCGCCGATTTCAACAAGGTAGTTGTTGATGCCGAGTTTTTCAAGTTCGCCTGCCACTTTGTCCACGCCGAAGCCTTTGGCGATGGAGGAAAAGTCGAGATAGGTTTCGGGCTGGGTTTTGGCGAGCGTGGCTTGTTTGCCGTTTTGCGTCAGGATGATTTTGTCGGTGCCGGTTTGGGCGGCGGCTTTGTCGATTTCGGCTTGGGTGGGTTCGCGGGTGATTTCTTTGTTCGGTCCGAAGCCCCAAAGGTTGACGAGCGGGCCGACGGTTACGTCGAGTGCGCCTTGTGTGAGGCGGTTGAGGCGTAAGGCTTCGGCGGTAACGGCGGCGAAATCGGCGGAAACGGGCATGGGTTTGCGGGTTTCACGCATTTGGTTGAAGCGGCTGATTTCGGAGTCTTCGCGGTAGGTGGACATTTGGCGGTTGACTTCTTCGAGCGCGCCGTCAATCTGTTTTTTCACGGCTTCGGGCGCGGGCGGGTTGGAGAGGTCGTCTGAAAGGTATTTGACGGTATAGGTCGTCCCCATCGTTTCGCCCTGAAGTACGGTTTGTTCGGATGTTTTTTTGCCGCACGCACCCAGTGGTAAGGTAAGGACGAGGGCGGTGGCAAGGGCGGGAATGGCGGAGGGCAGGTGCATGATAGGGTGTTCGGGTGTTTTCAGACGACGTATTGTAACGTAAAACGCAGGGGCGCGCGGCTTGCGGGAGAGGGGCTTTTCTGCTAACATCCGCGCTGCATTAAGAGTTGGGAATTCCATGCCAACCTGCTTTTCAGACGGAAAGGTAAGGTGGACGGCTGCAAAGCCGATGTGGTCCGAGAGGGCAATTCAAATCCCCCCGCTTGATGCGGGAATTTTTTTGCCTGTATGTTTTGTGCAGGCAGGATTCCTAACCTTTTATCCAAGTAGGAATATTTATCATTTGGATGGAGCGCAGGTGGAAATTTTGTTATGATTTCCGTTGTGGGATATATGATGAAACAACAGGTCGTCTGAAAGCAGACGGCTTGTTTTTGAAGGAAAATATTGAAATGAGCGAATATCTGTTTACTTCCGAATCGGTTTCCGAAGGCCATCCGGACAAAGTAGCCGACCAAGTGTCCGATGCGATTTTGGATGCGGTTTTGGCGCAAGACCCCAAAGCGCGCGTCGCGGCGGAAACTCTGGTAAACACCGGTTTGTGCGTGTTGGCGGGCGAAATCACCACCACCGCCCATGTGGACTACATCAAAGTCGCACGCGAAACCATCAAACGCATCGGCTACAACTCGTCCGAGTTGGGCTTTGACGCCAACGGCTGCGCGGTCGGCGTGTACTACGACCAGCAATCCCCCGACATCGCCCAAGGCGTGAACGAAGGCGAAGGCATCGACCTGAACCAAGGCGCAGGCGACCAAGGCTTGATGTTCGGCTACGCCTGCGACGAAACCCCGACCCTGATGCCATTTGCCATCTATTACAGCCACCGCCTGATGCAGCGTCAAAGCGAATTGCGCAAAGACGGTCGCCTGCCTTGGCTGCGTCCCGACGCAAAAGCGCAGCTGACCGTGGTTTACGACAGCGAAACCGGCAAAGTAAAACGCATCGACACCGTCGTCCTGTCCACCCAGCACGACCCTGCAATCAGCCATGAAGAACTGAGCAACGCCGTTATCGAGCAGATTATCAAGCCCGTTCTACCGCCCGAAATGCTGACTGCCGAAACCAAATATCTGATCAACCCGACCGGCCGCTTCGTTATTGGCGGCCCGCAAGGCGACTGCGGTCTGACCGGCCGTAAAATCATCGTTGATACCTACGGCGGCGCGGCTCCGCACGGCGGTGGCGCGTTCTCCGGCAAAGACCCGTCCAAAGTGGACCGCTCTGCTGCCTACGCCTGCCGATATGTCGCGAAAAACATCGTCGCCGCCGGTTTGGCGACCCAATGTCAGATTCAGGTTTCCTACGCCATCGGCGTTGCCGAACCGACTTCGATTTCCATCGACACTTTCGGCACCGGCAAAATCAGCGAAGAAAAACTGATTGCCTTAGTTCGCGAACATTTCGACCTGCGCCCCAAAGGCATCGTCCAAATGCTCGACCTCTTGCGCCCGATTTACAGCAAATCCGCCGCATACGGCCATTTCGGCCGCGAAGAGCCTGAGTTTACTTGGGAGCGCACCGACAAAGCAGCCGCATTGAAAGCAGCCGCAGGCGTATAAAAAGCTATAAAGGTCGTCTGAAAGGGAGTTTCAGACGACCTTTGCCGTCCCGAGTCAAAAACTTTTTGGCAAACGACGTATCATATGTTTTACAAAAAAACAGCACGGCGCTGTGTTTCCTTGCCGCGCTGTCTTTTACCCGTCCACCAATAAAATAAAACTGAAGGAATACATCATGAAAAAATGGCTGCTGGCTGTTTTGCCCGCCACCGCGCTTGCCGCTCCGCCTCAAGGCTTTTATCAAAATTACCAAGACTGGGACATCGCTTGCGACAATACCGGCACCTGCCGTCTTGCCGGATATCAGGCGGATGAAACAGAAACGCCGGTTTCCATCTTATTTACCCGAAAAGCGGGGGCGAACGCCGCCGTTGCCGGCGAAGTTTCCCTGCTGCCGTTTAACGACGATGAGCGACAACTCGCCCGCGTGGCAGCCCGCAGCGAATTGATGCTGAACGGCAAATCACTGGGCAAATTGGCGTTGAACAAAAAAGGCAAAGGCAAATTGAGCAGTGCGCAAACCAACGCCTTGCTCGAAGCATTGAAAAAAGAAAGCAAAATCAGCATCCGTGCCGGAAAATATGAATGGCACTTGTCCGACAAAGGCGCAGCGGCGGCAATGTTGAAAGCGGACGAATTCCAAGGTCGTCTGAATACGCCTTCCGCGCTGATTCGCAAAGGCGACAGCAGTCAGGCAGTCCTCAGCCCGCAGCCCAAACCCGTCATCCGCGCCGTTACCGTACCGAAAACAGCAGGCGATATACTGGAGCAAGACACACCGCGCCACAGCGCCGTCATGAAGCTGCTGCGCAACAGCAACCGCGTTTCCGAAGGCGACGATAATTACTGTTACGCCCTGCATAATAAAGAGCAAATGGGTTGGAACCGCAGCCTGTATGTCCATCCGCTCAACGATCGTCAGGTGTTGATTTCGGCCATCTGTATCGGCGGTGCTTATCAAACCAGCGGCTACTATGCCATTGCCGATAAAGAGTTGACCAAAATCGAACAAGTGTTGCCGCCGATGGTATACGGCGGGCACGGCGGATTCGACGAGAAAACAGCCACCCTCAGCGGCAGCTTCAAAGGCCGCGGCATAGGCGACTGCTGGACAAGCAATACGGCGGTGTGGGACGGCAAGAGCTTCGTCCGCAGCGAGGAACATACTACCGGCTCGTGTAAAGGCTTTACCGGCGGTGCGTGGTGGCTGCCGATTTTTGATGCCCGCGTCGAGCGTTAAAATACGCCGAATATCGAAACAGACGGAAAAAGCCGTTTCAAAAATGCCCGCAAGATTGAGCGATTTTGCGGGCATTTGCTACACTTGGGCGATGTTTGGAAAGGAAAAGGCGCAGCAGCAGAATGCCCGTTTTCAGACGACCTTTTTCCTTATACAATACGCTTGGATTTTATATATTCTGATATAAAGGATACGGATTATGTTCGGCAAACAACTCTTTGAAGAAGTCAGCGCAAAAATCAGCGAAACCATCGCCAACAGCCCCGCCAAAGACATGGAGAAAAACGTCAAAGCCATGCTCGGCAGCGCGTTCAACCGCATGGATTTGGTTACGCGCGAAGAATTCGATATCCAGCAGCAGGTTTTGATTAAAACCCGCACCAAACTGGTCGAGCTGGAAGAGCGTCTGGCAAAACTTGAAGCCGCGCAAGAGCCTGAGCAGACTGCATTGGAAGCCGCGCAAGCCGCAGCCCAAGAAGCCGTCGAAGAAATCAAACAGCAAACCGAAGCCGGCGAATAAGGTCGTCTGAAACATGTCGCTTGCCTTGGTTTACAGCCGCGCCTTGAGCGGCATGAATGCGCCGTTGGTCGAAGTGGAAGCCCACCTCGCTAACGGCCTGCCTCATTTCAACATCGTCGGATTGCCCGATACCGAAGTCAAAGAAAGCCGCGATCGTGTGCGCGCCGCCATCATCCAAAGCGGTTTCGACTTCCCCGCCAAAAAAATCACCGTCAACCTCGCCCCTGCCGACCTGCCCAAAGAATCGGGACGTTTCGACCTGCCGATTGCGCTGGGCATCCTCGCCGCATCCGGACAAATCGCGCTCGAAAAGCTCGCGCAGTACGAGTTTGCCGGCGAATTGGCACTTTCCGGTATGTTGCGCCCTGTGCGCGGCGCGTTGGCGATGGCGTGGCAGGGCATGCAGGCGGGACGCTCTTTCGTCCTGCCGCAGGAAAACGCAGAACAAGCCGCCGTGATGCGCGGCATTACCGTTTACGGTGCGCGTTCGTTAGGTGAAGTCGCCGCCCATTTGAACGGCATCGAACCTTTGGCGCAAACCGACTGCCAAGTCCCGCAGAGGTCGTCTGAAAACGCCAAACTGCCCGATCTCATCGATGTCAAAGGCCAACATACTGCCCGCCTTGCTTTGGAAATCGCTGCCGCGGGCGGACACAGCCTCTTGATGATGGGCCCGCCGGGAACGGGCAAGTCCATGCTTTCCCAGCGGTTGCCCGGCATTCTGCCGCCTTTGACCGAAGACGAATTGGTCGAAGTATGGGCGTTGCGTTCGCTCCTGCCCAACCACCAGCAACAACTCGACAGCAACCGTCCTTTCCGCAGCCCGCACCATAGCGCCAGCTCGGCAGCCATGGTCGGCGGCGGTTCTGATCCGCGTCCGGGCGAAATTTCATTGGCGCATCACGGCGTTTTATTTTTGGACGAGCTGCCCGAGTTTGACCGCAAAGTTTTGGAAGTTTTGCGCGAACCTTTGGAAAACGGCGAAATCCACATTTCCCGCGCGGCGCGCCAAGCCGTCTATCCCGCCAAATTCCAGCTCGTCGCCGCCATGAACCCCTGTCCGTGCGGTTATCTCGGACATCCCGTCAAACCCTGCCGCTGCACGCCCGAAAGCGTCGCGCGTTACCGCAGCAAGATTTCCGGCCCGCTGCTCGACCGCATCGATTTGACCATCGAAGTTCCGAGCCTGTCCGCCGCCGAACTGATGCAGCAGGAAGCAGGGGAAAGCAGCGCCTGTGTGTTGGAACGCGTGATCGCCGCCCGCGACAAACAATACGCGCGGCAAGGCAAAGTGAATGCCGCCTTGAGTGTCAGTGAACTCGATACGTCCGCCCGCATCCAAAAAGAAGCGCAGGAAGCCTTGGGCAGCCTGTTGGAAAAACTCTCCCTCTCCGCCCGCAGCTTCCACCGCATCATGCGCGTGGCGCGTACGCTGGCGGATTTAGCGGGCGATGAAGAAGTCGGCAGAAGCCACGTTTTGAAAGCCGTCAGCTTTCGCCGCGCGTTGTAAGATTTTTCAGACGACCTTGAATGCTGAAAACGGAAGATTCAAGATAAAAAACCGAAACAGGTTGGGTATCTTGCTGGTGTTTTAAGTGAGGAATGTACTGTTTTATCAGGAAATTCCGTTGTCGGCGAACTGTCAGCACGTCCTAACATCACGGCGGTTTTCGTAAAAACCATGTAAACAAACAGCGCATTTTTGCCCAATATAAAGGATATTGATAAAATGACCCGTCCCTGCCGATGGCAGCAGCAGATTCATCTGCCGCCAAAAGGTTGTCTGAACGGCATCATCAATATAGGTATCTTATGAATAAGAACACTCAATACGGCAAAGGCCTTTTCGGCTTTTTCTTCGGCCTCCTCCTCGCTACCGGCGTGATCGGGGGCATCCTGTATTTTCTGAATCAAGACACGCCGAACGCCTTCAAAGGCGCGACCGAGCCGCAAAAACAGCAAACCGAGCCTGAAATCCTCAAGCCGCAGGAAAAATCCAAACCTGAATCCAAGCCTGAGACTGAAGAGCAGCCTGTCGTCGTTCCCGTAGAGAAAGAGCGTCCGGCAGAAGAAGCTAAGCCCGAACAGAAACGCAGCGAAGCCGACGACGATGCGGCAGCCAAAGAAAAAGAACGCGCCGAGAAAGAAGCGCAAGAAAAGGCTGATAAAGCCAAAGCCGAGAAAGAACGCGCGGACAAAGAAAAAGCGGAAAAAGAACGTGCCGTCCATGAAGCGGAAGACGAAGCCCGCGAAGCAGAAAAAGCCCTACGCGAAGCTGAAAAAGAAGACAAAGACGCTGCCGAACGCGAGTTGAAACAAAAACTTGCCGAGAAAAAAGCAGAACTTGCGAAAAAACGCGCAGAAAAAGCCAAAGCCGACAAAGAAGCCGCCGATAAAGCCCAAAAGGCAGCCGAGTTGACGGACAAACAAAAAGCGCGCGCCGAGCGCAAACTTGCCGAGAAAAAAGCGGCAGAGAAGAAAGCCGCCGAAGCCAAGAAAACTGAAACGGCCAAAACCAACAAACCGACTCCCGAACAAATCCTGAACAGCGGCAGCATCGAAAAAGCCCGTCAGGAAGCGAATAAAGGTGCGGCGAAAGAAGTGAAGAAAGCTGATGCGGACAAACAAACCGCCAAAGCCGACAACGCCAAAGCCGAAGCCAAAACTGCGGAAGGCGGTAAGAAAGTCATCCTGCAAATGGGTTCGTACGCCGACCGCAACAGCGCCGACGCGCAACGTGCCAAACTCGCCATGCTGGGCATTTCGTCCAAAGTAGTCGAACGCACAAACGGCGACAAAACCGTTTACCGCGTACAAAGCAACAGCATGTCGTCTGAAACCGCAAAAAATGTTCAAAAAGACTTGCAAAAACACAATATCAACAGCCTGATGCGTTCGGCACAATAAGGAGGCGGCAATGAAACGGACAAGCAAACCAGCAGCCGTCCTCCTCAGCCTCGCGCTTGCCTTTTCCGCAAGCGCGCAGGCTGCGGTCGAAGGCGTGGATTACACGGTTTTGAACAAACCGATTCCGCAACAAGACGCATCCAAAATCGAAGTTTTGGAATTTTTCGGCTATTTCTGCGTACATTGCCAAAACTTTGATCCCGTCTTGCTGTCATACAGCAAAACTTTCCCGAAAGACGTTTACCTGCGTACCGAACACGTCGTCTGGATGCCTGAAATGTTGGGCTTGGCGCGGGTTGCCGCGGCGGTTAACGCTTCGGGTTTGAAGTATCAGGCAAACCCCGCTATTTTCAAAGCCGTACACGAACAGAAAATCAATTTGGCGGATGCCGCCACTTTCAAAAGCTGGGCGGCGGCACAAAAAAGCTTTGACAGCAAAAAACTGATTGCCGCATACGACGCACCCGCCAGCCTTGCAGCCGCTAAAAAAATGCAAAGCCTGACCGAGACTTACCGTATCGAAGGCACGCCGGACGTCATCGTCGGAGGCAAATATCGGGTCATATTCAGCAGCGATTGGGCGAATGGGCAGAAAACCATAGGCGAGCTGATTAACAAAGTCCGCCAAGAGCGTTCCGGCAAAGCCGCGCGCTGACGGAATTTATCCAGACAGTTTCGGAATGACCGCAAAAGATAAGGCGGTTTCCGAACTGTCTGTTTGTTTTGGGCGGCGTAAAATCCATAAAAACGAATACTGCTGAGGGATGGGGTAAATATAGTCAATTAAAAATAAAATAGTACAATACTCAACTTTTAAGGTCTAACCATGGCATACTCTGCGGACTTAAGAAACAAAGCTTTAAACTATTACGAACAATGCAAAAACATCAGCCAAACCGCAGCGACGTTTAACTTGTC